>JACQXA010000001.1:300000-378595 GCA_016208975.1 Nitrospinota bacterium | reverse complement strand
CGCTTGGCCGGGATGACAAATGGCGCACCGCGAGTTTATCGAAGGGTGACATGGAACGAGCCGCAATAAAATGTTGCGCTTCACCGGGGTTGCCCCGGTCTTTTCTACTCCGCACAGGAATCCGTGGTCGGGCGACCACGGGGAAGCGGTCAATAGTCATGGTTCGGCGGGCTCACCATGACATGGTTCGGCTGGGCGCCATGACAAACAGATTGGTTCTATTTGCTTTTGTCCAGCGGATCGTCGGCGGTGTGGATTATGGAGCGTTTGTCCCCCCGGGTGGATGGGGTGTTCAGAGAACCGCTTATCTTTATGAAAACATACACCAGCAGAATGGGAAGCGTCAGTATGAGCCCCAGTTTTAACGAGGTGGACATGCCCGGGCGGGTGGCGGCTTTTTTCTTTGAACGGGCCTCCTGCTCCGCTTCCGCAGGGTTCCAGTACGCCTTATAGATATTAACGGCTTCTTTTTTTCCCTTCAGCGTGGCGGAGGTTATGAACTTTACGAAAACCTCGTTTTTGTCCAGGAGCCCGTGATAAAAGCTTTCCGAGATGTGTATCTCGCCGGCGTTGGCGGCGGCCTCTATCCGCGCGGCGGTGTTAACCACATCGCCGTAAATGTCGTTCTTCTCCATGATGCAGTTGCCATAATGGAGACCTATGCGCACCAGCAGGGGCACTTTGGATTGTTTTTCCAGGTTGAACCGGTCTATCCGGATCTGGATGTCCCGCGCCGCCCGCAAACCATCCTGAGGGTTTTCGAAGTACGACATTGTCCCGTCGCCGATGGTTTTCACCAGCGTGCCGCCATGCTCCTTAATGGCGGCGAAAAGGATGTCGTTATGATGCTTGATGAGCATGCGGGCGGAAAGGTCCCCCTCGGTTTCGGTGATGGAGGTGGAGTCTTTTACGTCGGTGAACATCACGGCCAGGTTCTTGGTGAACTTCTCCTTGAACAGCGCCTCCATGCGGGCCTTGTTCTCAAGGAAAGCCTCCAGGTCGTCAGTTTCCGCGTTTAAGGAGACAAAGTTCTCCCCAGTATTTTCAGATGACATCGCCAAATAATCCCCTCACTATCGGCATAGAACCGCGCCACAATCCAGTGGCGCGCCCCCGGTTCCCGGAAAACATACCCTGTAAACATCCATATAATACACCATTATTGGGATAAAAGAGTACATGTTGTAACAGAATCATTTTTAATGCCAATAGACTGCCGGTGGTGTCCCAGTTTGAATACCAAATAATAGACAGATCCTTCACTTCGCTTGCGCTTCGCCCGGGATGACAATGTTATCAACGGCTTTTATATTGTCATTCCAGGCGTAAGTAAAGTACCTCCCCAGTACTTTTAAACTGAGACACTACCAGTCCGCCGGTTGAATAAATGCCGCGTTGGTTAACTGGTAAAATATTGATATGATAACTTCAAAAGCCGCTATAAAGAAGCTGTGCATGGCTGGGCCTTCCGTGAACTATTAAAAGGTGATCGCAGATGGGTGAAAGCCTGCGGGTGATTATAGTGGAGGATATGGAGGATGATGTCAAGATGCTCCTCCACACCCTCACTCACTCCGGTTATGACCTGGATTACACCAATGTGTGTACCGAGGAGGGGTTTCGCCATGCCCTCGAAGAAAAAGAGTGGGACCTTGTTTTGTGCGACCATTCCATGCCCAGGTTCGATTCTTTCAGGGCGCTTAAACTGCTAAAATCCACCGGCATCGACCTGCCGTTCATCATTGTCTCAGGCATCATAAGCGAAAAAGCGGCTGTGGAGGGGATGCGCGCCGGGGCCCATGATTTCGTTAACAAGGGCAATCTGATCCATCTTGTGCCAGCCATCAAACGGGAGCTTACCAACGCCAGCGTGCGGAACGCGCAAAGAAGGGCCGAGAAGGAAATGCAGAGGCTGGTGCATAACCTGAACCTGCGCATAAAAGAGTCCAAATGCCTGTACGATGTGGCCAACCTGGTTTCCTCCAACGAGTTGGATGTGGACACGGTATTGCGGATGGCGGTAAAACGCGTTTGCGACGCCATGCAATACCCCAGGATAACCTGCGGCAGGATTATTTTGGACGGGGTGGAATACAAAACGGAAAATTTCGACGAAACTGAATGGTCCGTCTCCACGGACCTCAGGCTTATGGGCGAACCAAGGGGAAGGTTTGAGGTCTTTTACACCAAAAGCTCTCCCGGCGAGGGCGAGGGGCCTTTCCTGGCCGAAGAGGTTGAGCTTATCGGCGCCGTGGCCTCCCACCTGGGGAATTTCATTTTCAGGAGAAGGATGGCCGAAGACCGGCGCAAGCTGGGCGCCATGCTGGAGACCATCTTGACCTCCTCCCCGGTGGCGATAATAGTGGTGGACGCCCAGGGGAACACAACCTTGTGGAACCCGGCGGCGGAAACCCTTTTCGGCTGGCGCGGGAAAGAAGTTTTGGGCAAACCGGCGCCTTCGTTGCCGCCGCACCTGATGGAGTCTTTCATGGCCCATCTGGAGCTGGTGGGGGCCGGGGGAGCCATAATAAATATCGAGACGAAGGCGCTCACCAAATCCGGGGCCGAGCTGGACGCGAACCTTTCGATAGGCTCCATTTATGACGAGAGCGGAAAGTTCGCCGGGTTTGTGGGTGTCGTCATGGACCTGTCCGAACGCAAACGCGCCGAGGAGGAGCTGAAGGCCAGCGAGGAGAAATTCCGTCTGATAAACGAAGCCGCCCAGGACGCCGTGGTGATGATGAACAGCGCCGGCCTGGTTACATCCTGGAACGGCGCGGCGGAGAGGATGTTCGGTTACACGGCCGCCGAGGCCATGGGCAACAAGATTGAGGATTTGATAGTGCCGCCGGACATGCGCGGCAAGCATGAGGCCGGCATGGAAAACTACCAGCGCACGGGCATTGGGCCATTAATAGGCAAGCTTGTGGAGGTTCCCGCGCGAAAAAAGGACGGGGCCGTATTCCCGTGTGAACTGGCGCTGTCGTCGGTGAAAATCCGCGGTGAGCTTTGGGCGTTGGGAATAGTGCGGGACATTACGGCGCGCAAACAGTCGGAGCGGATGTTGCTCCAGTCGGAGAAGATGGCCTCCATAGGCCAACTGGCCGCCGGGATAGCCCACGAGATAAACAACCCCATAAGCTACGTTAACGCCAACAACTCATACCTGCGGCGGGACCTGGAAAAGATATTTTCCATCGTGGAAAAAGAGAGCAGGGGCGAAGATCCTGTGGCCGATATGTCCGGTGAGTTGAGAAAGCTCAAGAACGAGTGCCTTGAGATGCTCGACGAGTCGGAGGATGGCACCAAACGGGTCATCGGCATAGTAAAAGACCTGAAGACGTTCACCAGGATATCCGAAGAGCAGTGGGAGGTTTACGACATCCACGCCATTCTGGACGGGTCGCTGAACATCGCCCGCAACGAGATAAAGTACAAGGCCGAGGTGATTAAGGAATATAACGCCGTTTCGCCCCATGTGGAATGCATCCCGGCCCAGCTGGGGCAGGTGTTCCTGAACATCCTTATAAACGCCGCCCAGGCCATGGACGGGCGGGGCTCCATAACCATCCGTACAGGCGAGGAGGCGGAGAACATGTTCGTGGAGATAAGCGACACCGGCAATGGAATGCCGCAGGAGACGCTGAACCGGGTGTTCGAGCCGTTCTTCACCACCAAACCCCAGGGGGTGGGCACGGGGCTTGGCTTATCCATAGTGTACGGCATTGTGCAAAAGCACAATGGCTCCATAACCGCCCAAAGCGAGGTTGGCAAGGGAACGACATTCAGGATTACCCTCCCTTTCAACAGGCGGGAGCAGGCTTGACCGGCTATAGCGGGCCATGGCGCTGGCAGTAGTGGATTTTAGGGCCGCCAAATTGTAGAATCTCTACTAGCCCGGGCAAACTTTCAACGGCGGCCTGGCGGCAAGTTACAAGGGGTTGGGAGCGGGGAACAACTTATGGATTCAGCCAAGACAGCCATAGCGAAGGACATAGAGGTGGAGAAATCCACCATCCTCCTTGTGGACGACGAAGAAAAAATATTGGCCGCGCTCCGCCGTCTGCTCTCGCACGCCGGATACGAGGTGTTCACCGCCACCGGGGCGGAGGAGGCGTACAAGATACTTCGCAAGGAAAAGGTGGAGCTTGTAATATCCGACCTTCGCATGCCCAGCGTTAACGGGATAGATTTTTTAAACGCCGTCCGAGAAAAATGGCCCGAGATTTTCCGGGTACTGCTTACCGCCTACGCGGACACCGAGGCGACCATAGAATCCATAAACAAGAGCCACATTTACCAGTTCATCACCAAACCATGGGATGACAACGAGGTGCTGATAGTCATCCGCAACGCACTGGGGCGCAAGCAGGCGGAGAGGGAAAAAAGGCTTCTGGAGGAGAAGGTCCGCGTCCAGAACGACATGCTCCGGGACCTCAACGCCACGCTTGAGGCCAAGGTGGCCGAGCAGACAAAAGACCTCCAGCAGTCCTACCAGAACCTGCGGGAGGCCCACGCCGAACTGCGAAAATCCTTCTTCACCTCCATCAGGGTGTTCTCCAACCTTGTGGAGCTTCGGGAAGGGGGCATGGCGGGCCATTCCCGGAGGGTGGCCAACATGGCGAGGGACCTGGCGCAGAGGATGGGGCTAAAAGAGACCGACGCGCAAACGGTAGTGGTGGCGGCGCTATTGCACGACATAGGCAAAATAGGCTGGCCGGACGAACTGCTGATGAAACCCATAGTGTCGCTTAACATGAAGGAGCGGGGGGAATACATGAAACACCCCGCGGTGGCGCAGGCCTCGCTGATGCCGCTGGAGCCTTTGAACGAGGCCGGTGTCATCATCCGGAGCCATCACGAGCAGTATGACGGAAAAGGCTTCCCGGACCATCTGGCCGGGCAGGACATACCTTTAGGCTCCCGCATACTCCTTGTGGCCAACGACTATGACGCGCTGATGACGGGCAACCTTCTCAATGAAAAGCTCAGCCACCAGCAGGCTGTGGAGTTTATCCTGGAGAACAGCCACAAGAAGTACGACCCCGAGGTGGTGGACGCTTTCATGGCCAGCCTCATAAGCAGTTCCGCCTCGGAAACCTCGTTGCACGAGCTTATCCTGGACTCGGCCAGTTTAAGAGTGGGCATGAAACTTTCAAGGGACCTTTATTCTTCCAATAATATTTTCTACCTGTCCAAGGGACAGGCTCTCACAGAGTCCACCATCGCTCTTCTGAAGAACATCGAGCGGATGGAGGACACCGCAATGGTTTTCCATGTCAAGCCGTCGTAGCGCCGTTGTAACGGCTGTCTTTCCGTGCCCGGCCCGGTAGATAATCCGGATAGCCCCGCCAACTTGCACAGCGGCCGGACGCTATCGGTGAAACGGGGGGCCGCATTCCCCCTGCCGCTGTTCATCCCGGTTTACAGGCCGGGGTTCCAGCAATCCATCCTCGGCGCGTGGAGCGGTGGACCCAAAATTGAAGCCTGCATGGTGAACGCTTTTTTCCTCTACAAAGACCGGCAAAAAAAGGCCATGTTCAAAAGCGGCCTTACCCTGGCCGAGTATGTGGGATTCAACGGTTTGTTATGCACCGACTCCGGCGCGTTCCAGGGGTTTGAGCGGACGCTGTTGCTATCCAACAAGACCATCATAGCGTTCCAGGACATGATCGGCGCGGACATCGTGGCGCCTTTGGATCTGGTGACGCCCCCCGGCGACAAACGCTCGGTGGCGGAAAAGAAGCTGGATTCCACCCAGAAACGGGTGCGCGATGGGCTCAAGATCGTTCAGCGCAGTATACTGGCGGGCATCCAGCAGGGTGGACGGTTCATGGAACTTCGCCAGAGAAGCGTCCGCGAGCTGGTGGAGATGGGCGTTCAATACCTTGGCATCGGGAGCCTGGTGCCGTTTTTTAACAGGAACCACGACCTTACCTTTGTGGGCGATGTAATCCGGGACGCGCGCCATGCGGCTGGGGATAAACTTCCCATGCATGTGTATGGCGCGGGAGACCCGCTGGAACTGCCATTCATGGCCCAGCTGGGGGCGGACATTTTCGACTCGTCATCTTACGGCCATTTCGCCAACGACGGTTACTACATGACCCCCTACGGCGCGTTAAAAGAGCCGGGGCCGGTCATCGCCGGGGAATTTTCGTGCCCATGCCCCATATGCGCGGCGGCGGATGTTAATGAGATATTCGGCGACGTGGAAAAGCTTACGGCTCACAACCTTTGGACCATCTGCGACACGGTTCTTAGAATCCGCGCCACGCTGTCCGGGGGCGGGCTGGAAAGCATGCTGGAAGATATTCTGGAGAGGCATACAGCTTGGTTCCCCAACAGCGCGCTGGGCTCTTCGTGGCGGGCCATCCATGAGTGAGCCGGGATGGGCCGCCTCGGCGGCGTTCGAAGCTATTGTGAACAGGCTGGCGGACAAGATGGCAAAAGAGTACAAGATAGAGCGCGAACCGGCGCGTCTCCAGCTGATAGCGGAGCTGAACGGCGACGCAAAACTGCGCCTGCTGGCGGCGAACCTGGCCGATCCGGCGAAGATAGAGCGGAGCAGGCATTACAAGGAAGCCGTCACCCGGGCCAAACGCAAGATCTATTACCAGTTGAGGCGGTACCAGGCGCCGGTGGCGGAACCAGCCGCCGGATTGGTTTCATTGCCATCGGGCTCGAACGCCGCAACGATGGAGATGGCCATCCGGCGCGAGCTGGAAAACCATGTGAGCGCCCGGGAACGGATCCGTGACATGAAGCTGTTGTACGAAACGGTCTTCAAAGCCGCCGGAGCGCCGGGAACGGTGATAGACGCCGGATGCGGCGTCCAGCCGCTGGCGTATCCCTTCGACGGCGAGGGGAGAGCCACACGCCTCTACGTGGCCATGGATAAAGACAAGAAGGCCGTGTCCACCTTGAACGCCTACGCCAAGCTCCGTGGCGACGACAGGCTCAAGCCCATGTTGTGGAACATCTCCCACGGCTGGGCCGGGGCGCTGGAGGCGCTGGGCGGGCCGTTGTTTGACCTGGGTTTCCTGTTAAAAGTGGCGCCGGTGGTGGAACGGCAGGAACCGGCGCTATTGGACACGCTGATGACGATACCAGCCAAGTTGGTTGTCATCACAGGTTCCCGCACCGCCATGGCCAAACGGCGCTCCATCGAGCGGAGGGAGAAGGCCAGCGTTGCCCGGTTCATGGAGAAAGCGGGGTGGGAGCCCGTGTCCGAGATTACGTTGGAAGAAGAAACCGGGTGGATAGCCCGGCGGGGTTAATGGGTTGTCGCGTTCCAGAACCGTATGACCGCCGCCAATGTGGCGTTCACGGGGGTGGGGATGCCATGTTTCTGGCCCATCTGCGCGGCGCGGGCATTGAAAATGTCTATCTCCATCTTTCTTCCGGCGCGCCTGTCCTGCAACATGGAGGGGAAGATCCCGCCCGCCTTTAATGTGCCTTCCATGTTCTTGTGGGCCATCTCGGTTGTTAGCGCCACCCCTTCGGCCTGGGCCACGGCCACCCATTCGAGCATGGCGGAGAGTATGACGTTTCTTGTCTCCTCGAAACCCAGCGCTTTTTGGGCGGAGCAGTCGAGAATGGCGCAGATGGCGTTGAAACCGATGTTCCATATCATCTTGGCGAACATGTCCCGCCGGATGTCCGCCGAGACTTTGCATCTTATATTCGCCGACTCGAACATTTCGCCTAATCGCCCGGCCCTGTCCGACACGCCGCCGGAAAGCTCGCCTATGGTTATGTTGCTGGCGGCTGTGTGAACCACTATCCCCGGCGCCTCCATTCTGGAGCCGATGAACGAAACCCCGCCCAGGACTTTGTCTTTCCCGAACCGTTCCGACAAAATCCCTTCGTTGTCTATTCCGTTCTGGAGGGAGATTATGGACGTGTTGAGCCCCACGCTTGTCGCGTATAACCCGGTTGTGGCGGTGGTGTCGTAGGATTTGAAGCAGACCAGTATCAGGTCCGCAACGCCGAAGGTGGAAGAGTCATCCCCGCAATTTACCGTAGTGAGGAAATCGCCATTGACGCTCTTTACGGACACCCCTTTTTCGCGGAAGGCGGCCAGCTGGGCGCCCCGCGCTATGAAGAACACATCATGCCCGGCCCTGGCCAGAACGGCCCCGTAATAGGCGCCCACGGCGCCAGCCCCGGCTATCACGATTTTCATTGATTTTCCCCCATCAAACGCGTAAGTATAGCATAGTGCGTCAAGCGTGTTTAACCGCCGCCAGCGCGGGGCGCCAGCGTCTTGCAACGTCCTGTTTATAAAGCTTCGGCGGCATATCTTCCTTGCGCTCCCTATGGTTGTGGGAATGATGAAAATCGCGCTCTGGGCAGGCCATGCCAGGTCTTTAAAAGACAAGCGGCAGGTGGTCCGGAGCGTAAAAGACAGGGTAAAGGCCAAGTTCAACGCTTCCGTGGCGGAGGTGGAGGATCAGGACCTTTGGCAGAGGATAACGCTGGGTGTTACGGTGGTCGCGGCGGACGCGGCCCATGCGGACAGCCAGATACAATCAATATTGAGCTTCATAACCTCCATCGCCGACGTGGCGGAGGTTTCCACGGAGCTGGTTTCAAGGTAGTTTAGAGGCGTTATGAAAAGATTTCACCGGTCCGACAGGGTTGGCGAAGAACTGGTACGGGAGATATCCCACATTATCCAGCGGGAGATGAAAGATCCGCGCTTGGGGTTCGTCTCCGTCACCCGGGCGGAAGTGGCCAAAGACCTGCGGCACGCGAACATTTTCGTGTCCGTTTTAGGCTCCGACGACGAGAAAACGAAAACCATGAAAGCCTTGCAGAGCGGGGCGGGGTTCATCCGCACGCTTATCAGCAAACGGCTTACCATGCGGGTGACGCCGGAATTCACTTTCAGGCTGGATGACAGCATGGAACGCGGCGCGAGGATACAGGAGCTGTTGCGCAAGGCCATGCCATCCGGCGGCACTGGAGGCGTTGAAGGTGGCGAAGGGGGCAACGAAGGGGAGGGGGCGGAGTAATCTACTCCAATCCGTGGGCCTTTAACAGGCCGTGATCATCCAATATCTCCGCCGGGGCGCCTTCGGCGGCGATGCGGCCGCCTGACAAAAGCGCCACCCGCCCGCAAAGCTCGTTCACCAGCCCGAAGTCGTGAGTGGCGATTATCTGCGTGCGTTCAAGCCCTTTCAGCAGGTGGATTATCTCTTTCCTGCTCTTGGGATCAAGGTTGCTCGTCGGCTCGTCCATGGCGAGGATGGACACGTCCATGGATAACACGGTGGCGATGGCGGCGCGTTTTTTCTGCCCATAGCTTAAATGGAACGCGCTTTTCTCCTCCAGCCCCGCAAGCCCCACGGACTTTATGCTGTTAAGTGTTTTATGCCGCGCCTCATGTTCCGGCATGCCCATGTTCAGCGGGCCGAAAGCCACATCGTCGTACAAGGTGGGGCAGAAAAGCTGGTCGTCCGGGTTCTGGAACACAAGGCCCATCCGCCTACGCGCTTGTTTCAGGTTTTTGCCGTCAACCTTCACTCCATCCACCTCCACCGTACCCGATGGGCGCAGAACCCCGGCCAACGCCAGAAGTAGTGTGGATTTTCCGGCTCCGTTGGCCCCCACCACGCCTACCCGTTCCCCCCGCTCCACCGTAAAAGACACCTCCGTCAGGGCGTGGTATCCATCGGGATAAACGTAGGAGACGTTCTGTAAGCTAACCGCGTTATTGCTCATTTAAGCAACATCCTTGCGCCGGTGATGAACACCGTGGAAATTATAAGCGCCGACCAGTCCATCCCGTTCAACGGCCTTCCGCTCCCGCCCCGGAACACGCCGTCGAAACCTCTGGAGAGCATGGCGTTGTAAACCCTTTCGCCCCGTTCGAAACTTCGCAGGAACAGCGACCCGGCCATTTGTCCGGCGGTACCAGCCTGCCACAGCCACCGGCCACCGTAAAACCGCAAGTCCCGCGCCCGTTTCATCCGTTTCACCTCTTCTATCAGCACGAACAGGTAACGATACGTGAAACCTGTGAGCGTAACAAACATTCCGGGTACGCGGAGCCGTTCCAGACCTTCAAGAAGTTTGGGAAACGGTGTAACCGCCGTAAGGGCGATAACCATTAGAACACCAACGTAAGACTTGGACACAGCGTTGAAAAACGCCATGAACCCGGCGTGATATGCTGTAATGGGCCCGGCCTGAAAAACAGCGTCACCGGAGCCACTTATGGTGAAAGGCATGAACACCGCCGCCGCCAAAGCGAACGGAGCCACCACAAGAGACCGTTTGAACAGGTATCCGAAAGGGACACGCGCCAGCGCCGTTACGGCGATGATGAACGCGAAATACACCGCGTAAACCGGGAATGAGTATTTTGGAAGGCTGACCGTGGAGACTATCAAAATGAGGGCCACGGCTATTTTTATCCGGGCGTCCAGCATGTGTACCGGCGTTTTAAGGGTGGTGTACCTGTCGAAAAAGGCGTGGCTCATCTACGGCCGTTCGAGCCTCTCAGCCATGAAAGGATAAGCCCTAGCCCGGCTCCGGCGGCGAACACAATTATCACCCCGGAGATACCGGCGACACCGGTGGAGACAGACTCAGATTCCACCCCCGGCGTTGAATAATCGGCCAGAGGCGCGTTGACAGAGGGATCGGAAGCCTTGGCGGAAAATCCCAGGTCTTCCGCCACCCGTTCCAGCCCGTCCGGCGCGGTGGAGGCGAAGGGGGAGACAATAGCGGCTATCATCACGCTTACGGCGAAGGCGGCCATGAAAAATGTACGGCGGCTTTTCATGGTTGCGGCTCCCGCCGGACAGTGGCGTATTGGAAGCCGCGAACGATATCCGGCCGGGCGTTCAGCGCCAAGGAAAGCACCGTGGAGGTTATTACCGCCTCGCCGACGCCGATGATGGCGTGGGTCCCTCCCATGGCGGAAACGGCCAGGTGGAGCGGAGCCGCGCCCGACAGCCCCAGTTCAACGCCGCAAAGGGCGCCGCTGGCGAATACCGAGAACCACGAGGCGATAGCCGAGGCAGTCAACATTCCGCTCTTGCTTTGTGGAAGAATCGCCTTGAGTACGATGAAAACGCAATACGCCCCGAACCCGCCAATCAAGCCCATGTTCAGGAAATTGGTACCCAGCGTGGTAAGCCCGCCGTCGGCGAATAAAAGGCATTGGAGGGTGAGCGCCAGCGCCATTACGATGAGCGCGTTGAACGGCCCAAGCATGATGGCGGCAAAGGATGCGCCCAGAAAATGGCCGGAAGTTCCAGCGGCGATGGGGAAATTTATCATTTGAGCGGCGAATACGAAGGCGGAGGTTACCCCCAGCATGGGCGCCTGCCTGTCGCCCAATTCCTCGCCGCTTTTTTTCAGCGCCACCCCCAGCGCGGCGGCAGACACCGCCGCCGACAGAAGGTTTATCTCGCCGGTTATAAATCCGTCGGGCAAATGCATTGTCAAGACTCCCAGCTACTGCGCTCTAAATATCATTTTCCCGGAATTTGCGCGCCGGAGAACAATTTTATTTGCGGCAAAGGCCCTTCGCGGTCTAAAAATCCGCCTGGGCCCTCAGGCTGAACACCGACACGTTCCGTTTCTCCGGGCGCTCCAGGTTGGAGAAAAACTGCCCGTCGGCGGTGAGTCCGAAGTTTTCGGCCACCTGATGGCGGTAATATACCTCCGCCACCGATTCTCCATCATTGTTCTCCGTAACAAGATCCTTATTCAGCTCCAGCTTTCCATAGGCTATGCCCAGCGCGTCCGCCTCCAGCCCCCATGCGGAGCCGTTAACCTGCGCGCCGCCGCTGATTGCGGATTTCACCTGGAACTGTTCAATGGTGTCGTCCGCCTGGGCGTAGCGGGCGAACACGCCCAGGTAATCGCCCAAGGCCTGGTCGGCGCTTATCACGAATCCGGTTCCGCTTTTGGACTCCCCGGTCCTGTAATCGGTGTATCCGTTATCGTGGTTTAGATAGACGATGCGGTAATTGCCCTGCGACCCGCTGATAACAGGGTGCAGGCCCAGCTCCGCCACGGTCATGCCTTTGTTGAATATATCCTCTGTTTCATGCTTGGCGTAAGCGATGATCAGCGAGACAAAATCAACCGGCCGCAGGGTGAGGGCTATGGTGTATGCGTAATAGTTTTCATGCTCCGGGAACACCACCCCCGCCGAGCGCACGAAAAGCCCGTTCACGAACTGGGCTGTCTCGTCGTTGGCGTATGCGTTGGTGTCGGTGATGGCGTGATGGTCCATCTTGCCGATGTCCAGAGTAACGGCCCCACCGGCGAAAGCCCCCTCGTAATAAGCCTGGCTGACGTTAAGCCTTTGCTCGCCCTCCACAATGGCGATGAATGCGTCGTAGTTTGGAATGGAGCGGGAACCCAGGTTGTCGTTGGCGCCGTCACCGTCGCCGGTTTCAAAGACGATGAAAAAGCCGTGGCCGGGCTTTATCTCGGTGGAAAGCTCCACATCGGCGGAGTATGCGTAATCGGTCCTGTCCTTGTAATCGCCGTAATCGTTGCCGGATGTTCCCTGGATAACGGTGGTTATTCCCGCGGCGGCGTTGAGGGACTCGTACCACCTGGGTTGTTTTTCCTCGCCCTCCCCGGCAAAGGCAGGGAAAGGTAAAGCGGCAAGGGCCGTTAACGCCATGAACAATCTTAAAACCGTTGAATTCATCACAATCTCCCCTTCACGATGGAATTCACCTCAAAACGTTTGTTGTTTACCCGCCAGGCTTACAGCCGCTGGCGCCGCAGAATGACATCCGGTATTCAGGAAAGGACCGGCGCAATTCCAATCCCGGCTCCATACGAGTATAAAAGATAATCGGAACGCTCAAACGGATTTCTACGCCAAATTACTTCTTCCCGCCTCTCCCGAACAGCCTGGCGAAGAATGACGGTTTTTTCTCCGGCGCTTTTGGCGCGGCGGATTCGCCTTCCGTGATCAGCACCGCTCCTTTCTCTTCCATTTCCTTGTCGTAGATGCCTTCCACGATCTGCCTTGTTTTGGTGTAGATGGTCCTGTCCGGCGGAGGAGGCGGGGCCCAGTTTGCGGCCAGCTCCTTTAACCGCCGTTCCACCCCGGCCCGTTCCAGCCATCCGAATCCGGCGCATCCCAGGGTGAAGAACAGGTTCTCTATATCTTCCTCGTCCCAGGCGGGTTTGCCTTTGCGGGTGAGCGATGCGGTTATTTCGTTTTCAAACGGGTCTCTGCCTTCGGGCAACGCTCCGGCGTACGGGGCTTTCTCCATGAGAAAACCGGAGAGGTAGGTGAGGGCTTTTTCGTCCCACAACCCCGGGGTTTTCCCGTCCAGCTCCCAATCCAGTATCCACACTTTTAACGCCCTGTCGGCGGAGCCGGACACGGCGTATCGCCCGTCCCACCCAAGCCTTGCGGAACTCACCGCCGATGAATGCCCCTTGAACGACCGGATAAGCTGGCCCGTTGCGGTGTCCCAAAGTTTTATGGCGCCCTCCGCCCCGCCGGATATTATCCGCCCGCCATCCACGCTGATGGACACGGACATAATCTCTCCGCCGTCTTCTATAACCCTTAAAAGCTCGCCGGTAGCGATGTTCCACAACCTTATGGCGCCGTCCGCCCCGCCGGACACGGCCTGCGAGCCGTCGAAACTGAACGCCACGGAATGGACGGAGCGGGTATGCCCGCGCAAAACGGTTATCATGTCGCCGCTCACCGTGTCCCACAGGCGCAGGTCTTTATCGTCGCCGCCGGAGATTATGAAACGCGCGTCTCCTGTGATGTCCACGCTGTTCACCGCCCCGCCATGCCCCGCGAACCGGCGGGCCGCCCGGCCGGAGTTAATCCCCCACAGGTACACCATGCCGTCGCCGCCGCCAGACACGCCGAATACGCCGTCGCCGCTGAACGCCACGCTGTTCACCGGCCCGCCATGCCCTTCAAAGGTTTTCAAAC
Organism: Nitrospinota bacterium; assembly: GCA_016208975.1. Taxonomy (NCBI): domain Bacteria; kingdom Pseudomonadati; phylum Nitrospinota; species Nitrospinota bacterium. The sequence continues at coordinate 364,647 of JACQXA010000001.1, read as the reverse complement.
ATGCGCCCGTTCCGGTGTCCCACAGTTTCACTTTCCAGTCGCCGGAGCCGGACAAAACGTAGCCGCCGTCTCTGCTTATGCGTGCGGTGTTCACCCTGTCGGTATGCCCCTCAAGGTCTTTTATAAGCGCGCCGGTTTCCACGGCCCACAGCCTTATGCGCCTGTCGGCGCAGGCGGACAGGGCCATGCCGCCGTCCAAACTTATGTCCACGGCGGTAACGTCGGCGCCGTGGCCGGTCAGGGCGGCCCCTTCCCAACCGCCCAATAGTATTTGGCGCGGCAATCGCAAATAAAGCGAGCCCAGCAAACCTAAAGCCTCGGCGCCACGGCTATAACCCTTCTGGGAGCGGGCCTCGCGGATCTTGCCCACAGCTAAAGGAAGATCGTTGGCTGAAATGGCCTCCCGCGCCTCGGACAGGCGCGTTTCATATTCCACACCGGCGGAGAGGGCCGTTTCGCTGTCGGTTATCCTGCACAGGGCCATGGGGGCGCGGAAAGGCTCCTGGGCGGTGACGGCCCACAGCTTCACAGCGCCATCCATACCGCAGGAGACGGCCAGCGTACCCTCGGCGTTGAGTTTTACGCAGTTGACCACATCGCTATGGCCCTCAAAGGTCCGGATCAACCTGCCGCTCCTTACGTTCCATAACCGCACGGAACCGTCGTACCCGCCGCCCAAAACCTGTTTGCCGTCGCTGGAGATATGTACGGAGGTTATACATTCGCTAAGCCCCGTGAGGGTTTTTAGCAAACGGCCCGTGGCGGATTCGAACACCTTTATAGTGTTGTCCAGCGACGCGCAGGCCAGCAGGGCGCCGTCGGCGGAGAGGCTTATGGGGCCAGGGTCTGTGACTATCTCCATCACCTTCGCGCCGGTATGGGCGTTAATCACATTCACCTTGTTGCTGGCGGCGCCGTAAGCGGCCACTTTACCGTTGGCGCTTATCACCGCTCCACCGGAACAGTCTTCAAACGAATGTTCAGTCTCGCCGGTGGATGTGTTTATCAGCTTCACCAATCCGTCCCACCCGGAGGTTATCAACCGCGACCCGCCGGCGGAAAGTGACACCGCGCCAATCCAGCCCTCGTGCGCGTCAACGGAGCGGATCTGGACGCCATTGGCCGGGTTCCAGAAGAAGAGGGTTTTGTAAGTGGCGGTAACGGCCAGCTTGCCGTCGTCGGATATGGCCACCCGGTTGATGGATGAGTGGCCTTGCGCCAACTCTTTCACCATGGCGCCGGTCTGCGCGTTCCATATGATAGCCACCCGGTCGTCCCCGCCGGTGATGAGCAAAGGCGAGGGGCCAGAGGATATATCCACCCCGTTCACTCCCTTGGGGTGGGCCAGTAGCGAATTGATGAGCCTGCGGGATTTTTCCAACCGCTCTTTGGAGGCGACGATGGCGGTTTCAACTTCCTTCGGCCCCTCAAGCTGGACGGCGCTTGCGAGTATCTCCACCGCCGTGGCGTAATCGTCCCGCTCCATATGGGCAAGCCCCGCCAGATACGGACACACCCAGCTTTCCGGGTGGGACTTGAACGCTTCCGCAAGGCTGTGGGTAGTGTCCAGGTCGGTAAGATGTCCCGCGCGCCACTGTGCCATGCTCCAGTTGAACGTGGCCTCGGGATGGTGAGGCTGGGTTTTCAAAGCCTCTTCCCAGAGATTGGTGGCCTCCTGCGCCCGGCCCAAGTCGAGAAGTGACACGGCCCGGTTGTTTAAGCTGTCGGCCATGGCCTTGCTGGTCTTCGGTTCCCGCCGGGGGTAGGGGATGCCTGTTTCCTTCTTGTATATTTCCACCAGCACCCGGGCCACGTCCATCATGGTGGCGGGCCTGCCGGAAGGCTCCTGGGCCAGACACCATTTCAAAAGCTCCGCCAGCGCCTTGGGCATGGCGGTTGCCGTGGCCTTGCGGGCAAGGAAATCTTCAAGCGCCGCGTCCGCCACGGCGCCGGACATCCATGTAACCTCGCCGGTGAACATCTCCAGTATCGAAACCGCCCACGACCAGATGTCGCTCCTTCGGGACAAAGGTTTTCTTTCCGCCTGTTCCGGCGAGCAATAGGCCAGCGTCATCCCGCCCGCCGCCACGGCGCCGGAGCTTTCCCCAGCGCCGCCGCCCCATGCCCGGGCCAGGCCGAAGTCGGTCACTTTGGCCACGCCGTTGGCGGTCATCATAACGTTGGCCGGTTTTATGTCCTGATGGACGATGCCCAGCTCGTGCGAATAATGCAACCCCCAGGCGAACTGGATGGATACGTCCAGCATGGCGCCCAGGTCTTTCAGCTGTCCCTTGCGGATCCACTCCTGCATGCTTCCGCCGTCGATAAATTCCGCGAATACCCGGGGCAGGCCGCCAAGCCTTCTTACGTAATAACAGCTTACGATGTTGGGATGGAGCCCCAGGTTCACCCAAGTCTCCGCCTCCCGCTCGAAATTCTCGGCCCCGCCCGCCCTTTTAAGCTCTTCGGGCCTTGGGCATTTTACGGCCAGGGTGGTGTCCCACCCCAGATGGCGCACTTTATACACCTTGCCCATGCCGCCCTCGCCCAGCAGGCTTTCCACCTGGTACAGGTTCAGGATGTTGTCACCCGGTGTCCAGTCCAGCGGAACGTTTTCCGCTTCGGCGCTTTCCGGTGCTTCGGCTACATCCTCTTCCAGCGCAGGGGCGGTGATGGTTATGGCGGGCCCGGTTTCCTCCATGACGGTCTCCAGCGGAGACTGCTCGTGGATGATGGTGGCTGAAGGCTCATTTTGTTGTTCGTTGTCGTAAATCGTGGTTTGGGCGGGTGCGGGCGGAGCCTCGTCGTACAGGACGGTGGTGGCCGGTTCGGCGGGGGGGTTGGGCGCGTTGAACATAATTGTCTGCGCCGGTCCGGTAGCCCCTTCAGGCTCCAGCCGGAAAGATTGGCCGCATTTGACGCACTTGATGGATTTGCCCAGATGCTCCGGCTTTAAATGCGTATATTTCGCGCCGCAATTGGGGCATTTGGCCGCCGGTTCCTTCTCCATCTACTATCCTTTCGGGTTCTTGTGAATGGGGACTTTTACGGTTGTCTTGTAAAGGTCCGGGTCTGGCCTGGCGGTTTGCGGGCCGCGCCAGTCCATTAACGCAACGGTGATGTTGTCTTTGCCTCCTGCGTCGTTGGCCATTTTCACCAGGGCCTGGCACGCGCTTTCCGTATCCGCCTCTTCGAGGAGTTTTTTGGATATGGCGGTTTCGTCCACCATGCCGGTGAGCCCGTCGGAACATAACAGGAGCCTGTCTCCATGGGCCAGTTCAACAACCCTGGCTTCCGGCTGGGCGTCTCCTCTCATTCCCACGAACCGCGTGATCTGGTTTTTTGCGGGGTGGGTTTCCATCTCCGCCTGGGTAAGCTCCCCGGCGTCGAACAATATCTGCACCACAGAATGGTCCCGGGTGAGTTTCTGGAGCCTGCCGTTGCGGAAAAGATACGCACGGCTGTCTCCCAAATGGGCCACCAGCGCCAACCCGTTCCGCGCCAATGCCAATACCACGGTGGAGCCCATGCCGGAGAATCCCGGCTTGCCCTCGCTCTCCGAACGGACACGGTCTGAAAGCTCTTTAATGGCCTGACATGTTTTTTGCGCCGCCGAAGGGTCCGACAAATTGAAAATGCCGTCCAGCCTTGACAACAGGACGGTGGGAAGCGTCTCCACCACTATTTTGGAAGCCAGGTTGCCCGAGGCGTGGCCCCCCATGCCGTCGGCCACTATGAACAAACCGTTTATGGGATCGGCGAACAGCGCGTCTTCGTTGCGTTTGCGCACCTTTCCCATGTCGGTGAATCCCGCGTAGTTTATTGGTGAGTGGGATGTCATTCCCTAACCGCCTCCTCGATGGCTTTTTTAAGTTGCGCCGCGGATTTGAAAGTTATCTCCGGCTGGTCCGTAAGCGCGGAGTCTATGACCGCCGCCAGTTTTTCGGGAATGTACGGCTCCCGCTGGCGGATGGGCACGGCCTTGGTTTGCAGGACAGTCTGCCACGGGTCTTTGCCCCTAGGGAAATCCCTGGGCGTTTTTCCGGTGAGCATGAAGTAAAACGTGGCCGCCATGGCCCAAACGTCCACATCCGGCTTGGCGTATTTAAAGTTTATTATCTGCTGGCGCGGCATGAACAGCGGGGTGCCAGCCGTTACTCCGGTCATGGTCTGCCCGGAAAGCCCGGCGATGTCGAAAGCCTTGCCCAGCCCCACGTCGGCGATTTTCGGGATAACGTTGGCGCCATTGCCCATCAGGAACACATTGGCCGGTTTTAAATCCCTGTGCACAAGCCCCTTGGCCGACACGATGTTTCCATCGGACAGTTTCACCGCGGGCAACTCCACGGTATGGATATGCTCCAGCCCGTCCAGCAGTGGCAGGATCAATTTAAGCGCCTTGTCCACCGTAAGCTTGCCGCCTTCAAGCCGCAAATGCCTGTCCAGCCCGCCGCCGTCGCAAAACTCCATGGTGAAGAAGAACACCCCGTCGGCGTAACCGGAATCCAGCAAACGCACCACATTGGGATGGTTGAGGACTTTGGCGTTTTCCATCTCGCGCAGGAACATCTCTTTGGAGCGTTCGTCCGCCGCCACCTGGGGTAGCATTATTTTCATGGCCACCTGGCCTTTGGTGGTGTCGTGCCGGGCAAGGTAAACCGCGCCCATGCCTCCTTTACCCAACTCCCGCATGATGGAGTATCCCTTCACCCCATGCAAAGCCTCCTCGCCGGAGTTGGCCTTGTTGAGCAGGTCTTTCACCACACGGAACGGGTCATTCCTGCAATCGGAGCACAGATACTCGCCGTTCCTGCCTGGCTCAAACTCGTCGGCCACATTCCTGCCGCATTCGGCGCATTCCTTGCCTGGGGTAACATGCAGGGCGGTATTGGCCACCACGTTAGACGAGGCCCGGCAATCGTGGCAAACATAAACCCCTTCTTTTACAAAGCAGGCTTCTTTTTCCTCATTCGGTATTTCCGCGGAACAGTCGGCGCAGAATACGGGAATTTCTATCCCCACGCGGAGCACCGTGTCGCCCAGCCTTATTTCATCCCCGTCCTTTAAGTCATATTCGGGGAACTCGGCGGAGGCCGTTTCCCCAGCCTGTTTTTCCCCCGGGCGCTGGCCTATCTTCTGTTCGTTTACGAAGGTGCCGTTGAGACTTCCGAAATCCCTTATCCGCGCATCCGGCGGATTGATGTCCAGCAGACAATGATGGCGGGATATGGTCCTGTGGGCTTCATCATCGGGGAGGCGGGGATTACAGTCCAGCCCTCTGCCGATGACGCAGGTTTCGCGGCTGTCGAAGGTGTACACCTGGCCTGCCAGTTTGCCCCGGACAACAGTTAAACTTACCTTTGCGGACATTATCATCCCCAAAAAGGAGCGAAACCTTGCGCGCCGCTGTGGGGGAGCCGCCTTAAACATTCCCCCGACATGCCCCGGGCGCTTCGGGTCAATTATAGGCTATAAACCGGGCAAACGGCGCTTGATTTTAAACGGTTTAGATGTCACCCGCCAAGCTTCCTGATATCCTCGAACAGCCGTCTTATTATCTTCACCGTTTCGCTGTTGAACCGCGTTTGTTTGCTTTCGAGTATCTCCAGGTAGTTCTTCCGCAAGTGGTTCGTCATCAATCCCCGTATTTTGCTTAATAGCGGGCCTATTACCGGCCTGTCGGAGAACTCCCGGTATTCAGGGTGGATATGGGATTGTTCATCTACGTTTGCAAGGGCCTCCAGCAACGGGGTTTCGTAAGCCACCTCGCCCCCCATCAGGTTGCGCCTGATCTCCGACAGCATGTGCGTCATGGGGCCCTCCCTGCCTTCCGAAAGGGCGTAAGAGCTTCTCCGGGCGGCTTCCCCCAGCCGCTCCCATAATGGGCGGGGCGGGGCGCCGTTCAGGAATTTGTCCAGCCGGGCGATTATGTTTTCCCACTGGAAATTCGCCAGCGCGTATTCACGCCCTTTTTGGCCCAGCTCGTCTGCGTAGGCTTTGTCTTGCTCCAGTTTTCTTACCGCTTGGGCGAACTCGGCGGCGTCGCTATAAAGAAGCCCGCCGCCACAAGTATAAATATGCTCCCGCGCCACGTTGCACGCGGCGTTGGCAATCACCGGGCGGCCCTGGAGCCAGGACTCCATCATCACAATCGAGAAGCTTTCCTGGGTGGATGGCAATACGAAGGCAAGACAGGCGGAATAAGCGTCTATCTTTTCCTGCTCGGGCACGAAACCAAGGCTTTTCAGGCGGATGGACGGGTCGTCTTTCACCCTCACATCCCCCATGCCAGCCAGCAAGAGGCCGCTTTTTATCTGCCCGGCTCCGGAATGGAAATAGTCCAGTAATTGCGGGACGTTTTTCTCCCGCTGGAGCCGCCCCACGTACAGAAGGAAATCGTAATCCACCCCGGTTTTGGCGCGGAACCGGGCGGGGTCGCCTTTAATCCGCGTGTCCACCCCCAGCCCGATAACTTCCGTGTTCTCGTTTCTTATCTTAAGCTCGGTTTCGGCCAGCCTCTTTTCCGCCAGCGTGTTGAACGATATGCCCGACACCCACATGGCGTTCTGCCGCAAAGCCCGGGTGTATGCCGGGGCCTCGCGGTGATAGCAGGGGATGAGATAGCTTTTCTCCGGCGCTATCTGGCTGGGCCAGTAGGCGGTCCCATATAAATATGGGACGAAGAACAAATGGTCGTAATCCGCTTCATGGGCCTTAAGGTACGCCTCCATGGCCCGGGACCGGATGGATAGGCGGAGCCATTCGGTTTCCTCGGTCCAGCTGACAGGCTCCCGTTTGTTTATCTTGTGGCCGATGCTGTGAAACCCGGTCTGGTCCGTTTTATCTATGGCGAACCGGCGGACGGGAAGCCCTTCATCGTTGGACAGCCCCTCGGACAGATGGTTGTTCCATTTGATCATGCTGTCGGTGCAGGTGGTGATTATCTCCGCGTCGTGCCCCGCTGTACGCAGGTTGCGGGCCAGGTTGTCCGCCAGGGTTTCGGCGCCGCCGGGAGCGTTTCTTCCATGCCGGGGGGCCACAATGCCTATCTTGCGCTTTACGCCTTCCGGTTTCGTTCCGGCAGGGGCAGGGCGGCTGAGCATGGAGGTTTTGAAATTGAAATCCTCTTGCGATGAAGGGTCGAAAAGCAGGGCGCCGTAAAAGAACCATGAGGAGAAAGACTCGTTAGCGGGCAAAACCGCAGGTAACCCTCCTTCGGCCCCCCAGAAAAGGGTTGGCCATATGGCCGGGTCGTACTCCGGCGCCACAATGAAAGAACCCGCCGGAGCCATGGGCGGAAACGGCGGAGAGATGTATTCCACCTCCATTCCGGCAAGCCACGGGTGCCCCTTGAATTCAGCCGGTGAGAATATCTTCCGTTCCCCCGGGCCGATGGCGCAGGCGTTGACCTGGGATTTATATGGGAACAACGCCGTTTTGCAGTTCATGGCGCGGATGCTTTTGAGCAGGAACCGTTCCGCCTCATGGTCGTGGACGATGACCGTCAGATGGTCCAGAAGATGGAACGGATACGCCGTGGGGTTCTGCTCGTAGTCCTTCTTGAAATGGAAATCTATCAACAGGCGGTGGGCGGGTATGGATTGCGCCAGTTTTGGATTGGCGGCGGCCATCTGAAACCCCATCAGGGTAAGGTCGTCCCCGTCCAGGCTGTCTTCCCCCGTGGCCAGCCGGGGTAAAAACCCGGCCCGCTCCAGAAGGTTGAAATAGATCCCAGCCAGGTAAGCGTCTTTCTCCGGCAGAAGGATAACCGCCCGGGGTTTGGCGCCTGGCGGAAGTAGAGGCCCTTCGGAATCGTTTGCGATCATAATATTTCAAAAACTACCATATAATCGCCCTCCGCGCCACGGGATTTACCGCCGGCCGAGGCATGCGCGGCTTTTAGTTTTAATGGGTTGCGAAGGGATCGGTAAAAAGGGGACGGGGCGGGAGAAAAAAGTTGAAAACAGCGGTTGCTTCCAGCCCGCCATTCTGTTAAGAAATAGTTAGAGCCTTTACCAAACGACCCACTTTTGGAAGGCCCCCTCAACATGCATATACTGGCTATTGACACGTCCACTAAATCCGCAAGCGCCGCTTTGGCCGTGGATGGGGAGATAAAAGCAGTTATTGAGGACAAGCGCGGCTTGTCCCATTCCCGAAATGTTCTTGCGCTGGCCAGGGCCATTCTTGATGAAAACCAACTGCAACTTGAAGATGTGGACTGTTTCGCCGTATCTTCCGGCCCAGGCTCTTTTACCGGCCTGCGGATAGGCTTGTCAACCGCCGTGGGCCTGGCGGATGTCACCGGCAAACCCGTGGTGGGAGTGGGAACGCTGGAGGCTTTGGCCCGTTCTTGCCGCGGCTCCGCGGAGGCGGGAATGGTGGTTCCCCTGCTCAACGCTCGGAAAGGGGAAGTTTACGCCGCGTTTTTCTCCTCCACCGGTCAAAGGCTTGCCGAAGATGTGGCTATCGAGCCTGAAAAACTGGCCAGATCCATCCATGGCCCGGCTCAATTTATCGGCGACGGGTTTGAGCCATACGCGGAAATTTTCAACGAAGCGCTGGATGGACCGGTGTTGTGGACTTCGTGGCCGGCCCATCCGTTGGCCGTGCCGGTGGCTCTTATTGCCGGGGAACAGCTAATAGCCGGAGTCGCCAAAGACAATCGCCCGGTATTAAAGTACGTAGGCCGCTCCCAGGCGGAACTGAACTGGGAAAAACTCCATATCAATTAATCTTTAAAAGGAGGAGCGCCCATGAGCACAGCTACCATGAACGACTTGGCAAGCAGGCTGATCGAGGAGAACGACGAGTTCAGGACTCTCCATGAAGAGCATTTCAGGATGGAGAGGGACGTGAACGAGCTGGTCAGGAAAAAAACGCTCACCCCCGAAGAGGAGATGGAACTTACCCGTCTTAAAAAACTGAAACTCCTGGGTAAAGACCGGATGGAAAAAATACTGAGTGAAGCCAGGAAGGTCTTGCGGGGTGTGACGGGGTAGTTCACGCCCGACATTCATCAGCCTAAGGCCCGGCGAAGGTTTTCGAACGCCGGGTTTTTTTATTTGTTCCGCTTCCTTGCAACCCATAGAGATATTTTCAAAATGTAACGAATCGTTCCTGTCTCGAAAGGGATTGTGTTATTTCATCAAATGATGATATAATTAACAAACAATTAGCAATCTTTTTAAATTAATTTACAATCATTTATGCCGCAAACCGACAAAGCTCTAAAAGCCTTGTTCGACAAATACGGAAAACGCCGGATATCCATAGTCATGGACAACCGGAACGAACGCAAACAGGTTAAGAATGTTTTGCGTGACGATGGTTTTTCCGACATTTCGGAGTTTGACGACTGCAAAGAGGCTTGGGAGAAGCTAAAGCTTTCCACCACCAGCCTGCTTGTGTTTCCGGTGGACCATCAGGATGGGCTGGATTTTTTAAAGCAACTGATAGAGTCCACCCGGTTCAAGCACACTCCATTACTGTTGTTCACCAACAAGCCCAAGGAGCATCCGAAACATTACACCAACGCCGATGCGCTCATATACTGGGCCGAAACGCCCATAAACGGGTACAAGGTGGAGCAGGCGCTGATCGAGATACTCAAAAAAGGCGCCGTGGAAAAGAACCGGGTGCTGGACGAGTCCAAAGCCCTGGAACATTACAACAAGGGGATAGACGCTTTTGAGAATGGCGATTTTGAAGAGGCCAAGGAAGAGCTTAGGCAGACGCTGAAGGAGAGCCCGGATTTTTTCGAGGCGTATCTGAAAATGGCCGAAACCCTTTTCGAGCTGGAGGATTACGACGCGGCCCTGCGGGTTTTGCAAAAGGCCGACCAGTTACAGCCGGACCACCCCCGCGCGCTGATGATAAAGGCGATGGTGGCCTGCGAGACCATGGAGAAGGAAAAAGCCCTTCGCGTGATGGACCTTTGCGTGTCCCGCCGGAAGAACGACCTTATGTTCATTATTGAAATGGGCAACCTGGCGCTGAACAAAGGCTGGATAGACGAAGCCATAGGCTATTTTGAAATGGCCCACAACATAGACCCCCAGCTTATCCACGTGTATAACCGTATCGGCATAGCCCAGTCCCGCGCCGGGCGGTTCGACAAGGCGCTGGAGATGTATAGCCGGGCGCTGGAAATGGACGACAGCGACGCTGGAGTGCATTTTAATATCGGCATGACCTTCTACCGCAAAGGTGAGGTGACAAAAGCCGTGGAAAGTTTCAAGAAAGCCCACACGCTGGATCCAAAAATGAAAGAGCCGATAGAATGGCTGGCCAAACTGGAGAAGGGCGCTTAGCGTTCAGGGCTCCGAAAGCGGCTCACGGTATGTATCCCGCGCTCCTGTACCATTCCAGCGTTTTTCCGGCGCCATCCTCCAGGGAGACGGATGGATTGAACCCCAGTTCCGCTCTGGCCCTCGAGATATCGTAAGCCCTGTTCTTGATGAAGAAGCCCAGCTTGCGCCTGATAAGCGGCGGCTCCACCTGGAAAGCGGTGAAAATCTTTTCCATGACGGCGATCATCACCTTTGCGGGAAGGATAGGCGAATGGCGGAAGTTGCGGGGCGCGCCAGCCGTGTCCGCAATGGTTTCCGCCCATTTTTCCACGGTCACATATTCAGCGCCGCCGATGATGTAAACCCGGCCCGCAGACCTTTCCGAAAAATGGGCCAGCAGGGCGCCGTTGACAAGATCATCTATATACACGGGGTGTATCAGAGTGGCTCCATTACCGTAAATCGTCAGGCCGCCGCTGGCCGCTCCCTTGAAAAACGACAGCCTGCGCATGTCGCGCGGGCCGTAAACCACCGCCGGACGGATAACCGTGACGGCCATGCCTTTCACCCCGTTGGAGGCCAGCGCCGCCAGCTCCCCGTGTGACTTGGTCACGTCGTAAGTATCCTGGCAATCCAGCGTGGCGTCTTCATTGGCCGGAGGATTTTTGATATTGCCGTTGACGCTTGTTGTAGAACAGTGGGTGAATTTTGAGACCCCATGGCGTGTGCATGCCTTTAGCAGTTTCTTGAGGTTGGTCACGTTGGCTTCCCAGTAATGGGAGTCGTAAACACCCCATTTGGCCAGTATCCCGGCGAAATTCAATACGCCGGTCACCCCGTCCAGCAAGTTGTCGTAAATGGTTTCCTCCCCCATGTCGCCGGTAATAACCTGGGCGCCCATGGATTCCAGCTCGTTTCCGGCTGGAGCTTTGCGGAGTAGCGCCCTTACCTTGTAGCCGCGCCGGAGAAGCTCCGCGCATACGGCCCATCCAATAAAACCCCCGGCTCCGGTAACCGCCAAACTTCCGGATTGTATGGAAGGCTCGCTCATCAAATTCTCCAAAAGGCAATAAAGCGGTTTAACATTTGTCCTGCGCGTTCATCCGCCGCGGCGGCGCGATGAAACAAGCGACAGCGTGGCGAATCCCAGAATGGCGGAAAGCGTGGAGCCGAAAAGTATGGCCGTTTTGGCCGTCAGCAGAAGCTCCGGCTCGTTCCTGAAACCCAAGGCCGCGATAAAGATGGACATGGTGAATCCCACCCCGCCAATAAGCCCGCCTCCGGCCAGATGCGCCACGCTCATTCCGTCCGGAAGGCGCGCCGCGCCAAGTTTTACGGCCGCCAGGGAGCTTAATGTTATCCCGGCGAACTTGCCTATGCAAAGCCCAAGAATCACGCCATGGGCCACCGGGTGGGTGAATATCTTTCCGGCAAGCTCCAGGCTCAGCGGAATGCCGGCGTTCACGAAGGCGAACACTGGCATCACTATGTAGGCCACGGGAAGGTGCAGGTCGGCCAGCGCCCTGTCCACCGGGGATTCGACCAGGAATATCCTTTTTTTCGCCTCCATCAGAGTCTTTCCGGAGTTGTTCACCGTGTGGTGTTTTTCCGTACGGTCCTGGCCGTGGCTCAATTCGCAAAGATCCAGCGAGCTTTCGGGCAGTTTGCCGCTTAACGGTATGGCCATGGCGGTCATTACTCCGGCCAGTGTGGCGTGTATTCCCGAGTGTAGCATGGCGAACCATACGAATATGGCCAGCACATAATAAGGAAGCAGGCTTTTCACTCCGCCCAGGTTGAGGATGAACATGAGCGCCCATACCAGCATCGCCGCGCCGAGATATTCCGCCGCCAGGTACTTGGTGTAAAAAATGGCGATCACCATCACGGCGCCCAGGTCGTCCACTATCGCAAGCGCTATGAGAAACACGTAAAGCGAGCGGGGAGCCTTTTTTCCAGCCGCCGCCAGTATGCCCATGGCGAAGGCTATATCCGTGGCCATGGGTATGCCCCATCCATAAAGCTCCGGCGGGCCGGGGTTGAACATGAAATATATGAAGGCGGGCATAACCATACCGCCGATGGCGGCGATGATGGGCAGTAGAGCCTTTTTTGGCGTGGCAAGCTCGCCGATCAACACCTCGCGTTTTATCTCCAGCCCCACCATCAGGAAGAAAATGGCCATCAGCCCGTCATTCACCCAAAGCTTGAGCGGCTCGGTGAGACCCCATCCGCCGATGTTCACGCCGATGACGGTGTTGATGAAATTCAGATATGCCGAGGACAGCCCGGAGTTCATGATAAGAAGGGCCAGCGCCGTAGATATCAGCAGAACGACACCGGAGGTGGTCTCGTGCCGGATTACGCTCTCAATGAAGGCGTTCACCGTGTCGAACGTCCGTTCGATAGCGGCGCCCGCCCTATTGCCCCCCTTGGCTTTTAACATTCGCTTTACCTGACGATCTTTTGCTACATTCTATCACTCTAATCAGGCGGTAAAAGGTAGATGGCTTATATGCGCGGACGCGCTGTTGCGGCGGTTATTGAAATTGCCGCTGTGGATTCTTGGCCTTCATCAACCATTGCGCCGCAAGATACACACCGCCGAAAAGCGCAATCTCCAGCGACAGGTTCACGGCGTTGGCCATCGTGAACACATGGCTTCTGTCCACGCCGGGTAATAGCGGGATGATGTAATAATCGCCGCTCAAAGGCCACAGGGCCGGAAGGCCAATGCCGTTTTGCGGGAACTCGTCCACGCATATGATGTCCGCCATGATGTGGCTTGTGTAGGCCAGCCCGGTAAGAAATGAAAGCCTGAACCAATTCGGCGAGTCCAAAAATACCGCCACGGCTCCGGCAAGCGCCGACGCTATCACCGCAAACCCCAAAGAGTGGGTGATCCCATGGTGCCCCAAGGATGAGATGTTTAATCCATCGCCGTCCCAGGATATGAAATCCAGGTCCGCCATGCAGGCCACGGCGGTGAAGTAAAGGCTTGTGATCCACGCATGTTTTTCACCGGGCTTGCGCTTGCTGTAAAACTCCCCCACCGCAAGACCAATGAGGCAGTGGCCGATTGGGGTAGGCACCGGCTAAGTCTCCATGGTCATGCGACGGTGGGTTATGTAGTCCACAATGGCGTAGCGGGTAAGGCTGTCCGGCTCCGGCTGGTAAAGCCTGCCCCGGTTTATTTTCAGCATGGACTGGATAAATTCGTCCTCGCCGAAATAGCCGGAGTCGAAATCGGAGCCCAGCAGGAACGCGTTTATCCTGATACCCTCGCCGGTCAGCGCCCGCACCTCGTTCAACGTGGCCTCGAAAGCCGGTTGGCCCGGTGGGTAAGTTAGATACAACATGGAGCCTTTGTAATATGCAGTTGGGGCGCCGTCTGTAATAAGGATTATCTCCTTGTTGGTCCCTTGTTGCGATTGCAGGATGCTCCGCGCCAGTTCGAACCCTTTTTGCATGTTGGTGAAATATCGCGGCACATGGGCCAGTTCCGCCTTGGGGTCTCTTATCCGGGAAAAATCCACCCGCATGTTCACCGCGCCTCCTGCGAAAGTCACCGGCTCCGGAGCCAGGTTCATGATATCCCCCAACGCCGCGCGTTTGGCGAAGGTGGCAAACCCTATGAAACTCACCGAGTCCTGGGGATAATAGGCGCGGGTGAGCGCATCCAGCGCCAGGGCCATTTTTTTCGCGTTGTGGAACCGGCCGTAACGGCTCATGGAGCCGCTCATGTCCAGCATGACCACTATGTTGGCGTGGGCTGTCCCCGCGGTTTGGGCCACTTCCATATCTTCCCGGCGCAGGCGGGCCTTGGTGGATCCCTCGCGCACCATGGCGTTTAAAAGGCTTGCGGCCACGTCCAGCCCAGTGAGAGGGTCGCCATACTCATAGGGTCTTGTGCGGGCGGTTTCCACGGCTCCTTCGCCCTTCATCTCCACAAGATGGACGCCGGAGCCGTCCATTTTCAACTGCTCGAAAATTTCCGAAAGCGCCCGGGAGCCAACTTTGCGCGCCGCCGAAGGGGTAAGCTTGAACACGCCATCGTCGTCCCGCTCCACAAGGCCCGTGGTTTTCAAAGCCTCGGCCAGCTGGTTCATGGTATCTTCCCGGGCCTTGTTAAACTTCTCGTAAGCCTCGTCGCCCATGATGTTTTTAAGGTTTTGTTCGTCCACCCCGAACAGGTCGCCCCTTTCCTTTGCGTTTTCCAGCTGGCGGCGCAAGTCTTCCAGGGTTTCGTATTGTTTGAAAACGTCCCTGGCTTCATGAGGCGAAGGTTCGCGTTTGCCATGGAAAACGTCGCCGAACCGTTCAAGGAACTTTTCGGTGTCGGCAAGCGTTTCCGCGTGGGCCATGGCTTTGAAAAGCTCTTCTTCCAGCTCCACACTGTCCTTATCTGCGCGGCGCAGGATCCACCGGGCCTCATGGAGCGCCGAGGCGCTTTTATCCCTGGCGGCTTTTTCTATCTGGCGCGCAAGGCTATCGTCATTCCGGGCAAGCTCCCGGGCCTTGCTGGCGGCGGTCTTGAACCTGCGGGCGGATTTTCTGGACAGCCCCTTGATGTCGTATTTCCCGCGCAACTCTTCCTGCATGGAGTCCACTTTTTGAATGTACTCCTCCAGCAGGGTGTCGAACCCGTCGTTGCGGAGGAACTCGTTTACGGGCAGGCCCTGCTCCAGAAGATAGCGCAACGCCTCGTTGAAGCTTATGTGGTAGCGCATCACCAGCTCCGTTGCGGCGCGGACAACGTCTTCCAAAGTGAAAGGAGGTTTTGGCGGCTCCTCCCATGGGCCATACCGGTGAATTATCATGGATATTATTTTACACCCTGGGGATGGGCGGGGTGATGCTTGAGGGCTTTCACGCAGGCCGGTGTTTTATTTGCAATTCAGTCCACGTCAAATAGACGTACCGGGCGCCTACCCAAACCATGGCCGGATGGGTTATAATTTTCAGCGTCTTGCGCCATTGGCGACGTTCTTTGGATTCGGATAATGTTAAAGAAACATAACCAGCTGTTCCTTACCATAATGCTGGCCGCAGACACGCTGGTTGCGGCGGTGTCTTGGCTATTGGCCTATTACGTCCGGTTCAGCCTGGAGGTGATCGAGGTTGACAAGGGTGTTCCCCCTCTATGGGATTACCTTATCTTCGTCCCGATCATCATGGTTACCTGGTTCTTCTCGCTCCGGTTCAGCGGCCTTTACACCCCCATGCGGTCGGACTCGCGGTTTCACGAGTACTACCGCATTTTCCGCACCGCCACCGTGGCCACAATCTTCATGATGGCCGCCACCTTCTTTTTCCGCGAGTATTCTTATTCCCGCGCCGTTATGGCCCTGTTCTGGGGGATAAGCGTGGTGGGGCTCATGGTTTCGCACACTTCTGTCAGGACCATCCTCCGGATCATGCGGAGCAAGGGGTACAACCTCCGGTATGTCCTGATAGTGGGAACCGGCGAGCTGGGCCAAACATTGGCGGCCACCTTCGCCCGCCATCCGGAATCGGGGCTGAAAGTTGTGGGCATGCTGGCGCAGGACGAAAATGAAACCGGCAAGTCATATCACGGATATGAAGTGATAGGGACCGTTGGCGACATCAAAAGACTGATTAGCCAAAGAGGGGTGGACCAGATATTCATGGCCCTTCCCCGGCAGGCCAACGACCTTCTGGACAAGACCTTGAGCCTTTTGGGGGATGAGATGGTGGACGTCAAACTGGCGCCGGACATTCTCCAGTTCATGCGGCTTAACGCCGGGGTGGAGGATTTCGACGGCATTCCCATAGTGTCCCTCTCCGAAAGCCCGCTGTATGGCTGGAACCTGGTGCTAAAACGCCTGTTCGACATCATCTTCTCCATGTTGTTCATCGTCATCTGGTCGCCGGTTATGCTCGCCATAGCGGCGCTCATCAAGCTGGAGTCTCGCGGGCCGGTCCTTTTCCGGCAAGAGCGGATGAGCCTTGGCGGCGGCCGGTTCCACATATACAAGTTTCGCTCCATGGTGGAAGGCGCGGAGAAACAAACCGGCGCCGTTTGGGCCAGCAAGGACGACAGCCGCAAGACAAAGGTCGGGGAGTTTATAAGAAGGACCAGCCTGGACGAACTGCCCCAGCTTTTTAATGTGTTGAAGGGGGATATGAGCCTTGTGGGCCCCCGGCCCGAACGCCCGGTGTTCGTGGAGGATTTCAGCAAGAACATACCCATGTACATGCTGAGGCACAAGATGAAGGCGGGCATGACAGGCTGGGCCCAGGTGAACGGGTTCCGGGGGAACACCTCGCTGGAGAAAAGGATAGAGTACGACCTCCATTACATCGAAAACTGGTCCATGCTTTTTGACCTGAAAATATTGTGGCTCACGGTTTGGCGCGGGTTTGTGAACAAACATGCGTATTAACGGCCACGGGACGGTTTGCCGATGAGACGCAGTGAGTTTGAGGTGGACGCGACAGATGCCCAGGAGCTTTTTTCAGCCATAGAAGTGGGGCAATTGGGCTTTGTGGACGGCGACGGATG
Source organism: Nitrospinota bacterium (assembly GCA_016208975.1). Lineage (NCBI taxonomy): Bacteria > Pseudomonadati > Nitrospinota > Nitrospinota bacterium. The sequence goes on along the minus strand of JACQXA010000001.1, from coordinate 347,829 downwards.
GCCGATGACGCTTCCAGTCAATTTTGCTTTCTCCGGCGGGAAAATATTCTTCCACGGCGCTGTGGACGGCGCAAAGTATCACGCGCTGAAAAACGGGGCTAAAGTCACCTTCCTCGCGTATATCCCATACTCTTACATTCCGTCTTACTGGCGCTCGTCGGAATTCGCCTGCCCGGCCACCATGCTGTTCAAATCGGTCCTTATGAAAGGGTGGGGGGATGTTATAACCGATGCCGAAGAAAAGGCTCTCGCGTTAGGGTTGTTAATGGCAAAATACCAGCCGGAAGGGGGGCATGCGCCCATAAGCGCCATCGCGCCATTGTACGCAAAAGAGCTTTCAAACACGGCCGTGTTCCGCGTAACTCCGGAGCGGGTTGACGTGAAGCAAAAATTCGCTCAAAATCTTCCCCTTGAAGTCAGGAATATGTTGATAGAAAAGCTGGTTGCCCGGAACAAAGGTATGGATGTGAAGACCGCTGAAGAGATACGCCTAACAACGCTCGAAAAACCACGTGGAAGATAAAACCCTCGTAGTCATTCCCGCCCGGTACGGCTCCACCCGTCTTCCCGCCAAGGCGCTCAAGCTGATAGGGGGAAAGCCCATGATAACAAGGGTGTACGAACGGGCCAAACTGATGAAGACCCCCAGCCGGGTGATAGTGGCCACCGACGACGAGCGGATTTTAAAAACCGTCACCGGTTCCGGCGGCGAGGCTGTAATGACCTCCATCCATCATGCGTCCGGCACCGACAGGGTGGCGGAAGTGGCCCGGAAGTTTCCGGAATACGGAATAGTGGTCAACCTCCAGGGGGACGAGCCATTTGTGGACACGGATTCGGTGGATCGAGCCGTAAACGCCCTTAAGGGAAATCCCGGGGCCAGCGTTTCAACACTCTGCGTTTCCGTGGAGAGGAAAGAGGCCGAAGACCTGAACGTCACCTGCGTTGTCCGTGACCTCCATGGCATGGCGCTATATTTCTCCAAACTTCCCATCCCCCATCACCGCGATGGCGCTGATGAAAACTCCCGCTGGCTCAAACACCTGGGAGTATATGTGTTCCGCCGCGATTTTCTTTTGCGCTTTTCGGCCATGAGCCCGACGCCGCTGGAAAAACTGGAGAAACTGGAACAGTTGCGTATACTGGAGCATGGAGAGAAGATACTGCTTGTGGATACAGACCGTGATTCTTTGGGTATAGACTCGCCTGCCGACCTGGAAAGGGCGGAGGCTTTTGTGAGAAACGGGGAATTTTAGTAATGGCCAAATATGTTTTTGTGACCGGCGGCGTTCTTTCAAGCCTTGGAAAGGGCATAACGGCGGCGTCGCTGGGGGCTTTGCTGGAGGCCAGGGGTTACAAGGTGACCATAATGAAACTGGATCCATATATCAACGTGGATCCGGGCACCATGAGCCCGTTCCAGCATGGCGAGGTGTACGTCACCGATGACGGCGCCGAGACGGATATGGACCTGGGCCATTACGAGCGGTTCATTTCCACCACCATGGGCAAGCTCAACAACGTCACCACCGGATGGATCTACAACAACGTCATCCAGAAAGAGCGCCGGGGGGACTATCTTGGGGCCACCGTGCAGGTGATACCCCATATCACCGACGAGATTAAAGCCCGGCTGACCGCCGTTGGCGAGGGGTTCGACATCGCCATTTGCGAGATCGGCGGAACCGTGGGCGATATCGAGTCACTGCCGTTCCTTGAGGCCATGCGCCAGTTCCGGTTCGACATCGGCAGGGACAACGGCTGTTACGTGCATGTCACCCTTGTTCCGTATATACGGGCCGCAAAAGAGCTTAAAACCAAGCCCACCCAGCATTCCGTGCGGGAGCTTTTGCAGATAGGGGTCCAGCCGGACGTGCTTGTGTGCCGGTCGGAGGAGCCGCTTAACGATTCGGTGAAAAAGAAGATAGCCCTGTTTTCGAACATGGACCCTGCCCACGTTGTATCGGCGCTGGATGTGCAGTCCATTTACGAAGCGCCGTTAAGGCTTCACGCGGAGGGTTTCGACGAGCGGGTCCTGGAGTTGCTGGGGCTGGAGAAACGCAAATCCGACCTGACTGAATGGAAAGACCTGACCGAGAGGATATACCGCTCCAAACCGAAAGTTACCATAGGCGTAACTGGCAAATATGTGACCCTCACCGAATCGTACAAAAGCCTTTCGGAGGCAATAATCCACGGCGGGCTGGCCAATGATGTGGATATAGATTTTAAATGGGTTGACTCGGAGCATCTTACCGATGAGAACCTGGAAAAGACCTTTCGGGACGTCCACGGCATATTGGCGCCGGGCGGGTTCGGCGAACGGGGCGTGGAAGGTAAAATCCTGGCCATCAAGCTTGCGCGGGAGAAAAAGATACCGTTTTTCGGGATATGCCTCGGGATGCAATGCGCGGCAATCGAGTATGCCCGGAACGTTTGCGGCCTTAAAGACGCCCACAGCACAGAGTTCAACGAGAACACCCCCCACCCTGTGATAGACCTGATGCCGGACCAAAGCCCGACCAAGGCCAAGGGTGGCACCATGAGGCTTGGGTCTTTCCCCTGCCAGTTGAGGAACGGGGCTTTGGCGCACCAGGCGTATGGCAACCGGGAGATAAACGAGCGGCACCGGCACCGGTACGAGTTCAACAACAATTACCGGATGAGGCTTGAAGAGGCGGGCATGATGTTCTCCGGCCAGTCTCCGGATGGAAGGCTGGTGGAGATAATCGAGCTTCCGGACCACCCGTGGTTTTTGGCCGTGCAGTTTCACCCGGAATTCAAATCGTCACCGCGAAAGCCGCATCCGCTTTTCTCGGCGTTTGTCCGGGCGGCGATGAACAACAGCCAGCTGATATGATCCTCTCGCTGGAGCCGTGGCCTGTACAATTGGGGGGCAACCTTCCATTCGTCTTCATAGGCGGGCCGTGCGTGATAGAGAGCGAAGACCATGCCCTTTTCACCGCCGAGCGGCTTAAAAAAATCACCCGGGAGGCGGGGGTTCCGTTCATTTACAAATCCTCTTACGACAAGGCCAACCGCTCTTCGATTGATTCATACCGAGGTCCGGGGCTTGAAAAAGGGCTTTCGATACTGGGGAAAGTCCGCGAAAAAGTGGGTGTCCCGGTAGTTTCAGACATCCATACACCCGAGGAGGCCACCGCGGCGGGAGAAGTTTTGGATGTGCTTCAGGTTCCGGCTTTTCTTTGCCGTCAAACGGACATTCTTGTGGCGGCGGGTAAAACAGGAAAAGTTGTAAACGTGAAGAAGGGGCAGTTCCTGGCCCCGTGGGACATGAAGAACACCCTTGAGAAAGTCCGTTCCACAGGAAACAAGCGTGTAACGCTTACCGAGCGGGGAACCACTTTCGGCTATAACACCCTTGTCACCGACATGGGCGGGTTGAGTATCATGGCGGGATTGGGCGTTCCTGTGATTTTCGACGCCGGTCATTCCGCCCAGGCTCCCGGCGGGCTGGGCAAATCGTCTGGTGGAAAAAGGGAATTGATCCCGGCGCTGGCCCGGGCCGCTGTGGCGGTGGGAGTGGCGGGTGTGTTTCTGGAAACCCATCCCGATCCGGACAAAGCCCCGTGCGACGGGCCAAACATGTGGCCCATGGAGGAACTTCCTGCCTTGCTGGAGTCGCTCAAACGGGTTGACGGTGCCGTAAAACCGCTTCTTTAAAAAATAATCAGGCTTCGGCAGGCTCAGCCTGACACCCTCCCTGTCACCCCGGGCTTGTCGAGGTGTGACAATAGATTGATTGTCATGGCTCGGCAGTCTCACTATGACAGCCCGCCAAGGCCACCAGCCATGATATACAAGTTCCAAATACCTCCCGACGAAAATAAAAAAGGCGGCGGGTTTTGCCCGCCGCCCCTTTTCAGGCCTGGTTTCCCAAGCCGGTTGTTACCCTAAGAGCTGTAACACCGTCTGCGGCACCAGGTTGGCCTGGGCCAATATCGCGGTGGAAGCCTGCACCAGTATCTGGTTCCTGGTGAACTGCGATATTTCACTGGCGTAGTCGGCGTCGCGGATCTGCGATTCGGCGGCCTGCAGGTTCTCGGCGCTCACCGCCAGGTTGTTGATGGTGTGCACCAGCCGGTTCTGCACCGCGCCCAGTTTACCGCGGCCTTCCGTAACGGTCGAGATGGCCGAATCAAGCCTGGTCATCGAATCCAGGGCCGACTGGACATGGGTCACCGATATGTTGGTGATGTTCAAACCGGTGGAGTCTATGGCGGTCAGATCCACGGAGGTATTGAGGTTGATGCGGTCGTTGCTGGTGGCCTGCATACCCACATGGATAACCACGCTTGAGCCGCCGGAACGCAGAGAGCCGTCTATAAGCTTCTGCCCGTTGAACTCTGTAACCGCCGAAATCCTGTCTATTTCGTTGCGGAGCGCGTTGAACTCACGGTTGATGGTCTGCCGCTCGGTGGAGCCTACAGTGCCAGTGGCGGCCTGGGAGGCCAGTTCCCGCATACGAACAAGGATTGAAGACTGCTCGGAGAGGGCGCCTTCCGCGGTGTTTATCATGCTCACGCCGTCGGAAGCGTTTCTGGACGCCTGCTGAAGGGAGCGGATGTCACCCCGCAGAGCTTCAGATATGGCCAGGCCGGCCGCGTCGTCCGCGCCGCGGTTGACCCTCAAACCTGAAGATAGCCTTTCCAGAGATTTCTGAAGAGCGCCGCTGTTGTTGCCCAAGTGTCGCTGGGCGGTCACTGAATAAAGGTTGTTATAGACTCGCAGTGCCATGACTAGGTTCCTCCATGATTGGGTTTAGCTTCCCTGCCGCCCCGCCAGCTCTTCCATTAAATCTGGTGGTGAAGGCTTTCTTAAAAACTTCCAGTTCTTTCTTCCGGCGACCTTACCGTTGCCGGTTTATATATCGCCTAATCATCTTTTCGGAAGGCCCGGACTTTTCTTAAGCGGAAGGTGGAAAAAATTTCCCCTATACGGGAAAAATCTGCATTAATGAAAAAAGGGCTAAAATGGACTAAAGAAATTGTTTGCGGGCGCCGATAAGGAAAAAGGATTAGTCTTGGCGGGGTATGGTTACCGCTTATTGGCGCGCTGTATTATATAGATAGCTGGTTTTTTCGGTGACGCCTGATGATAGAAGGTCTCGGTTCCGCCCTGTCTGGCCTGAGGGCCTATGTGAACAACACCAGGGTTACGGCCAACAATATCGCAAACCTAAACACCACGGCATTCAGCCCATCCCGGACTGTAAACCAGTCTTTGCCGGGCGGGATGGGGGTTTACACCGCCTCCACGCAAACCGTGCATTCCCAAGGCGCAATCACTTATACAGGCGCCTCGCTGGATATGGCCATCAGCGGCTCCGGCTATTTCAAGGCCGTAGGCCCCAATGGCCAAACGGGTTATACCAGGGGCGGGGATTTCAAGATTGATAGCCGGGGCAGGCTTGCCGACTCCAACGGAAACCTCATCCAGGGTTATTCCTACACCAGGGATTCTTCGGGCGCTCTCGTTAGAAGCTCCCAGGCGGGGGATATCTATATATCTAACGCGCAAGGCTCCCCAAAGGGTAGCAGTTCCTTCAGTTTTGGGATGAACCTGGACGCCCAGGCTCCCGTGGGGGAAAATTTTTCCACTACCGTAAGCGCGTACAACTCGCTGGGGGAGAGCGTACCCATCACATATTCGTTCACCAAAACCGGCGCCGGGACGTGGGATTATTCCGCCACCGGCCCGGCTGGAACCACCTTGAGCGGCTCCGGCGCGGCGGGAACCCTTTCGTTCGATTCGGCGGGGAACCTTGCATCGCCAGCGTCGAATCCATCCCTTACCATAACCGGTTTTCCATCGGGAGCGGATCCCATGACCATGAGTTGGGATTTAAACTCCGCCGGTGGCGTTAAATCGTATGCTTCCGCCTCCACAGTCACCGCCGTCACCCAGGACGGAGCGCCCGGCGGGCAAATTTCCGGCCTGTCGGTTGGGAGCGATGGAACCGTGTCGGCCATGATAAACGGGCAAAGCCAGCCGGTGGCCCAGGTGGAGCTTTATAACTTCGCCAACCCGGGCGGGCTATCGAGGGGCGGGAACAACCTTTATTTTGAAACCGCCGCTTCGGGCCAGCCCATAGCCGGAGTAGCCGCCAGCGGCTCATTTGGGGAGATAGTCCCCGGCTCCCTGGAAGCTTCCGGCGTGGATTTGGGGAGCGAGATGGTGAACCTTATCCAGGCGAAATACGGATTTACCGCCCAAACCAAAATGATCCAGGCCGCCGATGAAATGGCCGGTTATCTGCTGGATATAAAAGCCTAGTTTCCGTACCCCGGTACACCCCGCCCATTTGACAATCTCCGTGCGGATATATATATATATTTTACATATATTTATTAACGCCGGATGACTTTTATCATATCCGGCGCTTTTTAGGTGGAGGGATAATGCGTTCGTAACGGCGTGAAACAGGCCCTTCCCTCCTTGCATTTCCCTGCGGGCCGCTGGTTTCATGGCCGGGTCAACTGTGCTTTAAGGCAAACCTTCTTGAAAGGGGACAACGTATGGCGCAGGAAAAATCTCCCGATCAGCAAAAACCCATCTCGTTCTGGCAAGTGTTTCTGGACGACATCTTCCTCCTGTTCTTCCTCGGAGTGGCCATCACTTTCATAAGCTATACCGTGTGGGGGCTTGTGGAGTTGGGCACAGTGGGCTTTACCCAGGCGGTAAATTGACATTTTGGGGGATTAAAAACCATGAGCATCTCATCGCCGGACAGAAACTGGTGGGACACCCCGGTCCACAAGGAAGAAAGATTGTGGATTATCCTGGCCCTCACCTGGAGCATACTTCTCACCCTGGCCATGCCCTGGTGGCACGTGACAGGGGAGCAGAACACGTCGCAGGCCTACTCAAAAATGACCGCCGTGGAATTTGACAAGGCCACGGACAGGTTCATAGACAAGTATAAGGTGGGGGAAGAGCAGGGGACGCCCGTAGTGGCTCCACCAGCCGATAGCGACATTTACCTGAGGGCCCGGCAGTTTTCGTGGGACCCCATCCTGAAACTGAAAGCAAACAGCTCATACAAGCTCCATCTTTCCTCGGGTGATGTGAACCACGGGTTCTCCGTGTTTCCCATCAACATCAATTTCGAGGTGGTCCCCGGATGGGACAACCTTCTGGTGGTCACGCCCACCAAGGCGGGAGAGTACACCATAATCTGTAACGAGTTTTGCGGCATCGGGCATCACACGATGATCGGCAAGATCTACGTGGAATCCTGAAGGAGGATGAGGATATGAACGCCGATACTCTTGCTTTTAGGACATGCCCGACCACCGGCCTGAAAGTACACAGGCCAGCCGAGGTGCTGATACAGATCAACGCCGTCACCGCCATTGTGTTCCTGCTGGTGGGGGGCATAATGGGGCTTTTCATGGCGTTGACCCGCTGGCAGACGGTGCATCTTCTCAATGAGGAGTGGTTCTACCGTCTTCTCACGCTCCACGGCATCGCCATGCTGGTGGCCTGGATAATCTTCTTCGAAATGGCCATACTATATTTCGCCTCGGCCATACTGCTCAACAGCAGGCTCGCGGCGCCGTGGGCTGGCTGGGTTCAATATGTGTTGATGCTCGTTGGCGGAGCCATCGTTACGGTGGAGGTGCTCATGGGCCGGGCCGACGTGATGTTCACATCATACGTGCCGCTGGCGGCCAGCCACTGGTATTACCTAGGCATCATACTGTTCGCCGTTGGCGCCATTGTGGGGTGCGTGGTGTTCTTCGCCACGCTGATGGTGGCAAAACACGAGAAGACCTATGAGGGCTCCGTCCCGCTGGTTACTTTCGGCGCGGCGGCGGCGGCGATAATCGCCATAATCACCCTGGCCCACGGGGCCATCACGTTCGTTCCCACCTGGCTGTGGGCGCTGGGGCTGATACCCATGATGGACGCGGAGGTGTACCGTTTATTGTTCTGGGGATTCGGGCATTCCTCGCAACAGATAAACGTGTGCGCCATGGTCTCGGTGTGGTACCTGCTGGGCACGCTTACCACCGGCTCCAAACCCATCAACGAAAAGGTTTCCCGAAGCGCCTTCGCGCTTTATATCCTGTTCATCTGCATCGCGTCGGAGCACCATCTGCTGGTGGATCCGGGGTTGAGCGCGGCCCATAAAACCTGGAACACCGGCTACTTCATGCACCTTGCCGTTCTGGCTTCCATGATCCACGCCTATTCGGTTCCGGCGGCGGTGGAGGTGGCCCTGCGCAAGAAGGGTTACACCAAGGGGTTGTTCGAATGGCTCAAGAAAGCCCCATGGGGCGACCCGGCGTTTTCATCGCTGGCGTTGTCTTTGGTCGGCTTCGGCTTTCTGGGCGGCATCTCCGGGGTTGTGTACGGCACCGAGCAGTTGAACATCATCTCCCACAACACCCTTCGCATACCGGGCCATTTCCACGCCACGGTTGTGGCGGGCACAACGCTGGCCTTCATGGGCGTTACCTATTATGTGCTTCCGCTGATTTTCCGGCGTGAGGTGGCGTTCAAGGGGATAGCCAAATGGCAACCTTATGTTTATGGATTAAGCCTGTACGCGTTCTGCACCGCCATGATGTTCGCCGGTGGGTTCGGCGTGTCGCGCAGACAGTGGGACATGACCGGCGTGGACGCCCCGTTCCAGGTTAACTTCGGCCCGGTGGTGGACCTTACCATGGCCGTGGTGGGCATCTCCGGCGTGCTGTGCGTTGTAGGCGGGGCCATGTATGTGCTGGTTGCCGTTGGCACTTTGCTGGTGGGTAAAAAGATAAACGCCTGAGCGTTTTTGGGAAGGAGGGCTAACACCCATGTCGCAAGAGTTTGAAAGGGAAGAACACCATCCGAAAGGATCGTTTGTCCTTATCATGATCTTTTTCGTGACGTTCCTTGTGTATTACCTGCTCAACTGGATGTTCCTGGCGGAGGTGTGGAAGACCGGTTAAACGGTTTTCCACCGCTTGTTGTTTGTTGGGAGCGGTAATGAAAAACGGTTACTTATTTATTCTCAGGGCTGGGGTGGCGTTATTTTTCCTCCTGCGCCTTAACGCCGCTCCCGCTTATGCTGGGGAGACCGGGCCGGGAGGATTCGAGCCTCGCCTGGCCCGGTCAGAATTTGTAACAGGCCAAACGCCCAGGAATTTCCGCCTGCTCACCCAGGATGGGGAACAGATGCCCCTTTACAAACTGAAGGGCGCCCCCGCGCTGATAAGCTTCATGTATATAGACTGCAACGGCCCATGTCATCTCATCAACCAGAGCATAAAAAACCTTCTACATAAAATGGATCCCGCGGTGGCCGGTAGCGTCACCGTGTTATCCGTCAGCCTGGATTCCCAGAACGATTCGCCTTCCAAATTGAAAGAATACGGGGCGCAGTTCTCAACCGGTCTGGACAACTGGATATTCGCCACGGCGGAAAGGGAAACCATAGACGAACTGGTTTTGGACCTGGGATTTTTCTACGAGAAGAAGGGTGGCGGGTACGAGCATCTCAACCGTCTTACGCTATTAAACTCCGAAGGAAAAGTAATACGCCACTTCTATGGGGTGGATTACGACGTGGGCGAGGTGGAGGCGGCCATAAAGGCGTCGCAAAGCGCCGGTGTGACAGGCAGTATCTCCCGCGCTGTGAACTCGCTGACGTTGTTCTGCTCCACCTACGATCCGGCCACAAAAACCTACCGGGTAAATCCGTTTCTGATAGTGTCCTGGGGGATCCAGTATCTTCTGGTAATGGCTACGCTGATATACATTTTCAGGGGGAGGATAGGCAGGTTCACCGCCTCGGTTCTCAGGCTTTGCCGGGCGGCGTGATGGAAGGGAAGTTGAAAGACCCGGCTGGGCCGCTCCCCGGCGCCAGGGCGGGCGGGGAGCGCAAACAGCAAATCCCGATGATACTGCGCCCGGGCAACGCGCTGCTGGTGTTTGTCCAGGAAACCTTGAACAAGGTATTCACCCCATCCCTTAATCCTCTATACCTTCTTGGTGGAATAACGTTCCTGTTTTTCTGGATACTGATCGCAACGGGGCTTTACCTGTTCCTCTTTTACAAGATTAGCGCTACGAACGCGTATGAGTCTGTCCAATACATCACCGAAAACCAGCGTTATTATGGGGGGATAATCCGTTCGCTTCACAGGTACGCCGCGGACGGATTATTGATAGTCATCGCCATCCACATATTGCAGGTGTTCTTTTCGGACAGGTTCCGGAAGAACCGTTGGGTGGCGTGGGTGTCCGGAGCGGCTGTGTTATTCCCCGCATGGTTTGACGGCGTCACCGGCTATTTTCTTGTGTGGGACGAGAAGGGGCGGATGATAGCACAGCTTACGGCGGAACTGTTAGACCCGTTGCCGCTGAGCGCCGAACCGCTTTCCCGCAACTTCCTTACCGGCGGCTCGGTGCATTTCCTGCTCTTTTTTGTAATAACGTATCTGCACATCACGATACCTTTTTTAATAATGGGGCTTCTCTGGCTCCATTGCATGCGGGTGGCGCGGCCCAACATATTGCCGCCGAAACCTGTGGGGTGGGCCATAATCATATCTCTACTGGCTGTTTCCCTCGTGAAACCGGCGTTAAGCATGGCCCCGGCGGACCTGTCAAAGATACTTGGCGAAGTGGAGATGGACTGGTTTTATTTCTGGCCCTATCCGCTGATCCATAAATACTCCATCCCACCTTTGGCAGTATGGGCGTGGGGCGCGGCGCTGTTCGGCCTGTTTACCGCCATGCCCTGGATAATCCGTAGCCCGGCGCGAAAACCCGGCGCGGAAACCATGGCGCCCCAGGGGGCCATCACGGTGGATCTGGAAAAATGCGTGGGATGCGCGTTGTGTTTCCAGGCGTGTCCATTCGAAGCCGTGAACATAGTGGAGAAACTGGTGAACGGCGAGACGCGGGCGTATGTGACCGTGGATACGGACCGGTGCGCCGAATGCGGATTTTGCGTGACCTCCTGCGAGTTTGACGCGGTGGCCATGGCCGGGCATACGAAAAGCGATTTCCAGGCCGCCATAGATAAAGCCATCGGCGAAGCCCGGCGGAATGGCGAGCCATCCGTAACGTTCATCTGCGAGAGGTGTTGCGATTTGTCCGGATTTACCTCGGAAAAAGACGCGACTCTTACGTTCCATCCTTCGTCGGCGCTGGTCATCACGCCGTGTATAGGAGTTATAAGCCCGTTGATGGTGGAGCATTGCTTTACGGCCGGGGCTTCCTGTGTGGCGGTGGCCGGGTGCAGGGCGCTGGACTGCCATTACCGCGAAACCCGGCGGCGCATCAAGGACCAAACCGTCCAGTTCCCCAAACATTTCGTGGTGGAGGAGATGAAAGATTTCAGGGTGCAAGTGTTTCACGTGTCCCCTTATGAAGTGGATGAACTGAAAAAAAACCTTACGGGGTTTTTCGACGGCTCAAAAACAGGGGGGGATAAATGAGTGGCGCACGGCTCAATATAATAGGGTTGATAATCCTCATGGCGCCAGCCCTGGCGGTGGGGGTATTCTCGGACTGGCCCGGGTACAGGTTCAACGCCGAAGATACCATGGGGGTCATCGTGTCATTCAAGAAGGTGACGGACCGGGTTCATCTGTGTGATGAAAAAGAGCTGGCGGAATTCCACGCCCAGGCGGAGAAAAGGCTGAAACACATGCGCCGGGCAAACGCCGAATGTGGAAGCCGTGAACGGGTTCCGTTACAACTTGTAATTTGGATTGATGGCGCGCTGAAAGCGGAGCTGGAAGTGATCCCGGCGGGCATAAGGCGGGACGGCGCATGTTATGTTTATCGAAGGTTCATTCTGCCCGCGGGGGAGCATGAAATTAAAGTGGCCATGAAAGATTCGGTGGGGGATGGCGATGAGTATGATTATGAATATAAGACCACGGTCAACGGCCAGGCGCGGAGGGCTGTGGTCATCAGTTTTGAGTCCGGGAAGGAGTCTTTTGTCATTTTATAAAACGGTTTCAGCCCTCATTGTCATTAGCCTATGCTTGGTGGAGCCCGCTTTCCCATTGGCGGACGTGTCCATGTTCGAGATCGAAGGGTTAAGGCTGGGGATGACACTGGAGCAGGTGAAGTCGGTAAAACCCGCCTTAAAATATGAAGAGCTTCACCGCGAGGGGGATGCCCTGACAGCAATACGCGGTGAGGGTGGGGGGCTTCATTTGCGGTTTACCGGGCCATCGAACGGGTCATTACTGTACTACATCGAGAAAAGGGAGATTTTCAAAGATCCGCCAGACCCATTCATGATATTTCAAAAGCTGGTTCAAAAATATGGCAGGCCGGATTATAGCGGGCGGGACATGTGGCGCGCGCACGCGGTGTGGGGCAAACCAGTGGGGAAAATCAGGCGGCTACAATTCGAGCTTACCATCGCCGGGAAAGGGGACAGTTTCCCATTTATCCTCTTTCTGTATGACCCTATAACCGAGGCGCGAAACCTTAATCCGGCCCCAAAACCCCTCATTCGAAAGTAGTTTTCCTTCTGGGGCCGGGCGCGGGTTTTATAGCGCCCAAACCGTCCTTGACGGCTAGGCCCCAAACTGGTAAACATAATCGACTCGGGGTTTTTCTATCGCCAGAAATCTTATCCATAAAATAGACAGGATGACAAAACCCGGATCAGGACGGCGCATGGTAAAGGCGTTGGCCCTGTTTTCGATACTAGCCGTGTTTTCCGGAGCTTGCGCTACGCCGGACACATCCAATTCCAAAAATGGATTCGGCGGAAGCTGGTTTTCCGCCCGGAGGAATTATCTGACGGACGTTAAATCCTTCACCAGCCAGGATAAGACCATGATCCGGTTCACCGGCGAGACGCCAATCAAGTATTACGCTTACCGGATGGACAATCCTATCCGCCTGGCGGTGGAGATGGATAACATGGGGTTTTCGCTGGCGTCGCCGCTGGTGATAGTAAATGACGCCCTGGTGGAGAAAGTTAGCGTATTCAGTTTCGAGAAGGCGGGGAAGACCCGGGCCGAAATCCTGATGAAACAGCCCTACACCTGCGATATGGAAAAAGATGGGGCATCTTTATACATAACCATAAGGCAAGACACCACTTCAGACACGGCCATGTTATTTGAGGCAAAGAAAACCATCACCCAGCTTACCGAGGAGATAGAAAAGCTCAGGTTGATCCTTACCTCCGGCACTACACCCGCCCAGCCGCCGCTGGAACCGGATAATCCACAGGAAACGCCGGTGGAAGCGGCAGTGGAGCCATCCCCTCAAAAAGACGAGCCAAAAGCCGGGCCCGCGGAAGCGGAAGACCCCAGGCTTGGCGTTATGGCATCGCTCATCGGCTGGAAAGACGGCTGGAGCGCCAGGGATTTTGGCCGGTACAGCTTCCATTACGCGGAAACGTTCCAGGGTGACGGGCTGGGCAGGGCGGAATGGCTGGCCGAAAAACAAAAGAAAATATCCAAGGCCAAAGATATTAAAATATCCATCTCGGATGTGGAGATAGACGTGATTGGTGAAACCGCCCATGTGCGGTTCATCCAGCGCTACTCATCGGGCAGGCATACAGATTCCGGCCTGAAAAACATGACCATGGTAAAAACCCACGATGGCTGGAAGATAGAATCGGAAGACTGGAGACCGATAGGCAGATGATAAAAGACAACATGCTGGGCAGGGCCAGGCTGATGATGTATCAAGCCAGGGTTTCGTTCAGCGTGCGCCGTCAGAACCTGGAGGTTACCCAGGCTTTCAATTTTCATGGCGAGTCCCCATCGTTTAAGAAAGTGGCCGTTTTCGCCGGTACTGGCATCGTGGCTTTTTCTGTGATCAGCTGGGCGGTTACCGGCCCCATGGGCTCCGTGGCGGTGGGGAAATACTCAAACCCTGGAGTGGCGCAAGACAGCGCCTTAACCACATCGGCCTTAAGCCCCACTCTGCCCACCCCTGAAGAGGTTGAGGCTATTGCCTTGAATATCCCTGATCTGGCGGCCCTTCCCCTGCCGGATTTCGATATTCCAGCGCAGGAAACCAGCGCCATTTATACCCTGGCGGTGGATAAAACGAACCATGCGCTTTACGTCCTGGAGGAGACGCAGGACAATTACCGGATCGTGGAGCAATACCCCATCTCCATAGGCGCCGAACGTGGCGATAAACAGGTTACCGGGGATAAACGGACCCCGGAGGGGATTTATCAAATAGTGGGTATCAAGGAAGACGCCGAGCTGTTGTCGGAATATGGCCCCAGGGCGTTCGTGCTTAACTATCCCAATGATGTGGATATGAAACAGGGCAAATCGGGATATGGCATCTGGATCCACGGTTCGGGCATGGGGGACAAAACCAAACCCACCAAAGGCTGTGTGCAGGTGAACGATTTCCATATTATGGAGCTGGGCCGGTTTGCGGAGAAGGGGACGCAGGTTTACATTTTTCCGGAGGGGTATAACGTGCCGGTGGCGAACAGGGCTATCCAGAAGAACGTTCTAAAACCCCTTACGCTGTATGGGATAAAGAAGTTCCGGGACATGAAGGTGGCTGAACGGGATCAAAAACTGGCCAGCGGTGAGTCTGCCGGCTCCCGGCGGACCGGCGGATAGGTGGCTAAATAGCAATTATTTCTGACTTACGCCTGTAACAAAACGTCTAGTTCCTGCTCGAACCTCACCCTGTTAAACCTGTTGCCGTCCATGAACCTCCCTTTGAACTCCAAAGTGGGGACAACCCTTTTCCCCCGGGCGGCTATAATAATATCAACAGCTTCCGGCTGGGATTCTATGTCCACCAGGTTGTATTTTATCCCCCTATCTTCCAGCGTTCTTATGGCCGCCAGGCAGTCCGGGCACCACGAAGCGGAATATAATGTTAAAACAGACACTTATAAGCTCCATTTAATTTGTTTTTTCAGGCCGGTTGGCGCGTTTAGGCCTATATTATATATAGAAAAAGGTACGACAAAAAGTTGGAATCCTTTAGAGCAAAAGCCCATCTTTAGGCTGAGGCTAAAAGGAGAGCGATTATGAGAACTAGAATCAAGGAAGCGGCTGGTGGCAGAAAATCGCGCAAATCGGTAGCCAACGCCATTAAACGGAGCGGGCCGGTGTTTGGCATGAATAAAAGGGAAGACAATAGAAGCCCGAAACATTCCACCCGCACCAGGTGTTACCATTGCGGCGGCTTGTTGAAATACGATCCTGATGGCTCGGCGGCATGTGTAATGTGCGGCAGGGATATGAACCATCAATGCGCCAATTGTATTGACCACGAGAAACATGCGGCTTAAACGGTTGAGGGCGCTACCGTGCGGGAGGGTTGAGCGGTTGGGGTAAGTCTCGCCCAAATACGCCCGAAGTCCGAAGTATGATTAGCCCCATTTCTAATGACCCCTTAAAATCAGTTAATCTCTTTCCCCTTCCTATAATCAGGTAAACCGCATTGTTCAATCGCCTGTCGTTTTGATAAACTAATCCCTCTTTTCCACTCAACTTTTTCTTTGGGGATTTTTCCAACATGATTCATGTGGTGATAATGGCCGGTGGCAAAGGGACCAGGTTTTGGCCGCTTTCCCGCGAGAAGCACCCAAAACAGCTTCTGGCCGTGGCCGGGGAGCGCACCCTTATCCAGCAGACCGTTGACCGGGTCGGCGCAACCGCATCCCACGAGAACATTTACATCATCACCGGCGCGTCCCACGCGGATGAGATAAGGCTTCAACTGCCCGAACTGCCGCCGGAAAATATAGTGGTGGAGCCGGTGGGGCGCAACACCGCCCCATGTGTGGCGCTGGCGGCGGCCATTATCCGGCGTAAAGACCCCAGGGGAATAATGGCCGTGTTCCCCTCCGACCATGTGATTACCAATCCAGCCGCTCTTGATTCGGCCGTAAAGGCTCTTGTGGGGGCGCTGGAGTTCAGCCCGGAGCTTATCGGGATAGTGGGAATCAAACCCTCATATCCTGAAACGGGTTACGGTTACATAAAGATAGGCGCGCATATAACATCCCAGGTTTACAAGGCGGACGGTTTTCTGGAAAAGCCGGATAACGCCACCGCTCAAATGTATGTGGAATCGGGGCAATATCTTTGGAACGCGGGCATGTTTTTCCTCCGGGTGGATACGGCGCTAAACGAGATAGAAAAACGCCTGCCCAGCCTCCGGCCCGCCGTGGAAGGTTTGGCCGACCTTTTCAGGACTCCGGGATTCGGCGACAAAATCAAAGAGGTGTACCCCACCCTGGAAAACATATCCATAGACTACGCAGTCATGGAAAAAGCCGGGGCCGAGGGAAAGGTGATTTGCGCCGTGGCGGACCCTGGCTGGAACGACGTGGGTTCATGGCGTTCGCTGTACGACCTTATGCCCGCCGACGCCCAGGGTAACCGGGCCCGGGGGAAACTGGTAGCGGTGGATTCCACCGGCGCCCTAGTCCACAACAGCAAGCGGCTTGTAGCCCTGGTGGGGGTGGATGACGTGGTGGTGATAGAGACCGATGACGCTATACTTGTATGCCACAAGGATCGGGCCCAGGACGTGCGCCAGGTGACGGAGAAGCTGAAAAAAGAAGGGTTAGAGCGGTATTTGTGACCGGGCTTTAAATATTCGTCTGCTGGAAGAACTCGGACAGTTTTCCGGAGGTGACCCTCAGCTTTTGTGAAAGAATCTGCGCCAGGTTACGGTATAGCTTCCCGGACGTATTCGCGTCGCACCGCAGTAACGATACTTGGTGTATGGCCATCACCTGGCAGTCGGTCTCCGCGATGGCGGTGGCGGAGCGGGGCCCGCCGTCTATAATGCCCATCTCGCCGAAAATGTCGCCCCGTTTTAGTGTCAGGATCACCACAGACTTTTCCACCGATGGCCCCCGGCATATCCGCACCTTGCCGGACATAACAAGATACATGTCCCGCGCCACTTCCCCTTCCTGGAAAATAACCTCCCCGGCGGAATATTTCTTCACCTGGCACACCTGCAACAGCCGGTATAGCTGGGAGTTGTCCAGGTCGTAAAAGAAGCCGAAACTGGCCCGGTACTTCCTCAATATGCTCAGGGTCTCCTGGGAGATTACACCGCCGTCGCTTTCGAAAAAGCTCTCGTTTATTATCTCGTCCAATTGCTCCGCGAAAGCCTGGCAGGAGGGCAGACGCAGGTTAGGGTCTTTATTGAGACAGATGGAGATTATGGCCGCCACGCGGTCTGGTATGGCGGGATCCAAATCCTGTGGCGGGGTGGGGTTAACCCGCAAAATCCTGTCGTACAGGGTAAAAAGGTTGTCGGCCATGAATGGGCGCTTGCCCGTAAGCAGTTCATAAGTGACCACCGCCAGTGAAAAAAGGTCGCTCCTGCCATCCAGCGGCGCCTTGTTTATCTGTTCCGGTGACATGTAATAAGGCGTACCACCCACGCCTGGCATGGGTTTCACCGTAAGCTTTATGCCCGACCCCTCGCCGATGCTGGCCACGCCGAAATCCATCACCTTGGCCTGCCCGTTGGTAAGCACCATTATGTTGGAGGGCTTGATGTCCCGGTGATACACGCCCCGCTGATGGGCGAAATGGAGCGCCCTGGCCACCTGCACCAGCGCGTCGAGCTTCTGTTTCATCTCCATGGAGCGGGCGGCGCCGCTTATCACGCTGTCCATGGATACGCCGTCCAGAAGCTCCATCACCAGATAGCAGAACTGGCCTTCCATCCCGGCGTCGTAGGTGGTGACGAAGTTATGGTGGGACATCTGGCCGGAAATCTGCATTTCTATGGAGAACTGCCGCATGACGGACTCGGCCGTCACTTCTTTGTCCGCATGGGATGTGTCGGTGACCTTTACCGCCACGTCACGGCCGATAAGCTCGTCGGTGGCCCGGAATATGGTGGCCATGCCGCCTTTGCCTATCTGTTCTTTTATGCGGTAGCGTCCAAGATATTCCGGAATGTCCATTATTCTTTCCGCCCAGGCCCCAATTTGAATGCGCCAAGTTAAGGATTATACATCAAGCCAAACCCATGGAGTTGGCAATCATATTGATAATGGTGTATTTTATCCTTATATCCATCGTTTAAGGTTCTTGTAAACCAGCCCGGCGCCTATTCGCTTGTTTCCGGGAATTTGACGGGGAAACCGGCCAATGGCGCGTCCAAAGTATGTGTGACTAATTGATACATGAGCATGTTAATGTTTGAATTTACAAGACTCCATAATATAACTATAATTGTTGTGTCAAACTGAGGGGGATGCTCTGATGGATATAACCACCATCAATCCGGGTTTTAGGACTTCCTTGGAAGCCGATGCGTCTCAAACGGAGCCGTACCTTGTATTGATAGTGGAAGACTGTTCCCAGAGCATGGAGATCATGGGAAAGCTGTTCTCCTCCCAGGGTTTCCAGTGGGTTGGCGCCGAAAACGGCCAGCGTGCCTTGGAGCTTCTAAGGGAACGTTCGTTCGACCTTGTGCTTCTGGACATTTTCATGCCCATCATGAACGGGTACGAGGTGCTCAAGGAGGTCAAAAGCGACAGGGACCTCAGCCACATTCCCGTAATAGCCATTACCGGTAACGATTCGGTGGATTCCGCCGTAAAGTGCATCCGTATGGGGGCGGACGACTATCTTAGCAAACCGTTCGACCCTGTCATCCTGAAAGCCCGCGTCAGCTCCTATCTTGAAAAGAAACGCTTGAGGGATATGGAAATACAGTACCGCCGGAGCCTGGAGGAGCAGAACGTGCTATTGGAAGAGCGCGTCCGCGCCCAGGTCCAGGAAATAACCGAGCGGTGGAAGGCCGAGGAAGACCTGAAAAAGGCCAAGGAAAAGGCGGAGGAAGAAACCAGGCTTAAAGACAAGTTCGTTTCGCTGGTTTCTCACGATCTGCGTTCCCCGCTGGCATCCATCCTGGGCATGTTGAAAGTGATGGACGGGAACACCCTGGAAGTCTCAGACGAATGGCGGCGGGAGATAATAAGAAAAGCGGCTGTCAGTTGCCATGACCTTATCAACATGATTGACCAGCTTCTTAACATAAGCAGACTTAAGACCGGTTCGTTAAAGCCCCATTACCGGTTCTTCGAATCGGCTACCGTGGTGAACTCGGTGCTGGACAGCCTTTCGTTCCTGGCCGAGAAAAAGGGCATCAAGCTGGTATGCGAAGTAAACTCCAAAAACAGGCTTTTCGCCGACAGGGAGCTGTTCTTCGAGGTTTTGCAGAACCTGATCTCCAACGCCATAAAATTCTCACGCAGGGACGATACCGTCACGGTATTCACCCCGGAAGGGTCGTTATCCATGATAGCGGTGAAAGACACTGGTGTAGGTGTCAGCGAAGACATCCTGCCAAACCTTTTCAGGCACGACATGAAAACATCGCTCAAAGGAACCATGGGCGAGCGGGGTTCGGGCCTGGGTCTGCCTCTATGTAAAGACATAATGGACGCCCACGGTGGCCGGATATGGGTGGAAACCAACGTCGAAACGGGGAGCGTTTTCTATGTAAGCTTCCAGACGGTAAAGCCGAAGGTGATGATAGTGGACGACAAGGAGGATATGCGGTTCATCCTTCGGAGTTACATCCAGAAACTGGACGCCGAGGTTATAGAGGCGGACAATGGCGGCGCCGCGCTGGAAATAATAAACAAAGAGGCTCCACATCTTCTGATCACCGATCTGGACATGCCGGTGATGGACGGTTTCCACCTTCTTCAGAAAGTGCGGGCCAATCCCGCCACCGCCAAATTGCCTATTGTGGTGGTGACCTCCAACATGGAGTTTGAGACCAGGGAGAAAGCTATCCGTAACGGGGCCGACGATTTCTTCACCACGCCGATTTCGGACCGGGATTTCATACCGAGGGTGGGCCGGTTCGTTTCCTGATAAACGGGTAGGGGTTTAGAAAACAAACCGCCGCACCCGGGGCATGAACTCCTCTTTTTGCACCGGTTTGGTAACAAAATCGCTGGCGCCCAGCCTGAACGCCTTGTCCCGTGTTTCCTGATGACTGTCCGCCGTTAGCACAATGAACGGCAGGTTGCCGATGGCCGGGTCTTTTCTCACCCTTTCCAGCAGACGGAAACCGTCCATGTCCGGCATGTAGATGTCCGACACTATCAGGTGAGGCGGGATTTCGTCTATTCTCCTCATGGCCTCCTCGCCGTTGGCCGCTTCCAGTATGTCCACTTCCATAGCCGCAAGATATGTTGTAAGCATGAACCTGATGCTTTTCTCGTCATCCACAATGAGGATTCTTGGCCGCACATATGGAAGCCTGGCGGTGAAAACGCTTCCCTGGCCCATAATTGATTCGGCGGTTATCTGCCCGCCGTGGGCCTCCATTATGTCGTGACTGTAAGGAAGCCCAAAGCCCGTGCCTTTCTCCCCGGCGGTTCCCTCGGTGCTAACCCGGGTTTCATGGCTGAATATCTTTGGCAGGACTTCTGGCGGCACCCCGACGCCGGAATCTTTCACGGCTATGGCCGACCCGCGCCCATCCGGAGCGAACACCACCACATTTCCGCCCCGGTCGGAGAATTTAACGGCGTTGGATACCAGGTTGTAAACCACCTCCGAGAAAAGGTTTATGTCGGCGTACAATCTCAGGCCTGCGGGGGTGTCATTGACCAGTTCTATCCCTTTTTCCCTGGCCAGGCCGCTTACCCGCTCCAGGGCCAGGTCGGCTATGGTCCTTCCATCCAGGAACATGGGGCGGGGTTTTATCTGGCCGGTCTTCAGCCTGCTTATGTTTAAAAGCTCTTCAATCACCAGCCCCATGTGGTCGCCTATCTCTGCGACGTTCTTGATCACTTTGATTTTTTCATCGTCTTTGTATTGCCCCCAGCCGCCGACCAGTACTTTTAGCAGACCGGTGATGGAGGTTAGGGGTGATTTAAGGTCGTATGTGACCATGGAGACGAACCGGTCTTTCAGCCTGGTGGCCTCTTCGGCCTTCTCCTTTGCCTGGCGCAGGGCGTCTTCGGCTTCTTTGCGTTCCGTTATGTCCACGCAGGAACCTATATAACCCGCGAAGGAGCCGTCTGGCAAAAATCTTGGAATGCCGTTGTCCAAAATCCACCGGTATTTTCCGTCATGCCTGAGAAGCCTGTATTCCAGCGTGAAGGCTGACCGGCCATTGAACGCCTGAAGGTAGGTTCCAAGGCGGCGTTGCTGGTCGTCCGTATGGACATTTCCCGCCCATCCCTCGCCCAGTTCCTGCTCCAGGGTCTTGCCGGTGAAATCTATCCAGGGTTTGTTGAAATAGATGTGGCGGGAATCCGGCCCGGCTATCCATATCATTACGGGGGCAGTGTCCGCCATGGTGCGGAACCGTTCCTCGCTCTCCAAAAGCTGGCTCTGGAGCTTTTTGGAGCGGGCTTCCCGCTGGGCGTCGCGCCAGGCGCGGTTGATTATATCCGGGAGCGACTTTATGTATCCAAGTCCGGCGTCTTTTACCAGATAGTCCCGGGCGCCAAGCTTTATAACCCTTGCCGCCAGCGCCTCGTCACCGTGGCCGGTCACAAGGATCACCGGTGTGGTAGGGTGTTTTTCGATGATCTCCACCAGAAGGTCCTCGCCAGAGGCGTCCGGCAGTTTATGATCCAGGGTTATAAGGTCAATCCCGCCCCGGTCCAAAACGCTCATGGCGGTGGCCCGGTTTTCGGCCACAACCACCCGATGGCCCGCATCCTCCGCCGCCACTTTTTGCAGGATGGCGATAGCAGGCTCGTCCTCCACCATGAGGATGTTCAGAGGATTGCCGGTTTCATCAATGCTCATGACCGCCGCCGATGAATTGGCTTCGTTATTGTGATGGTTTTCACGCTCTTCAGTTTCAAAGAATATTGAAACTACCTCAAGAAAACCGTCTTCATTATATATCCGATTTGTCCCTCTCCGCTTCCTGGCTTGCCGAGGGGAGGGTGAAATAAAACGTGGCCCCCATGCCGGGGGCGGATTCCAGCCGCACATGGCCGCCCATGTTCTCCACAGCCTTTTTAACAAAGGCCAGTCCCATGCCAGTGCCCTCTATCTGTCTGCCATGGAGGCGCTGGAACAGCATGAATATCTTCTCGTGATGTTTCGGGTCTATACCTTCGCCATTGTCCCTCACGAAATATCCGGTATAGCCTTCCAGGGCTCCCGAAACGCCTATTTCCACCACCGGGTTAGCCTCGGCGGGCGGCATGAATTTCACTGCGTTGGAGACCAGGTTTGAAAATATCTGGTAAACCCTTTTCCCATTGGCCCAGGCTGGCGGGATGCCGGAAGGTATCCGGAAATTTATCTTCCGCTCCCGGGCCAGGGCCGTGGCCTCGGCCATAACCTGGGTCACAATCCTGTCTATATTCACAAGCTCGGGGCGGGTGTCCATCCTTCCCACGCGGGATATCTCCGCCAGGTCCTCCAGCAGTCTGGCCATCATCGTGGCGGCGTCGTGAATATGCCCGAAGAACAACTTGATGTCGCCGGAAGCGTTTTCGCCCAGTTCTTTTTGAATAAGGCTGGTCATCCCGTTTATCGTAATCATTGGCACTTTCAAGTCGTGCGAGACCGAGTAGATGAAAGACTCCATTTCCCTGCCAGCTTTCTCCAGTTCCGCGGTGCGTTCCGTGAGGGCTTTTTCCTTTGCGCGGAAAGTGTGGCGCATTTCGTTGAAGGCGGCGGTCAATTCAGATATCTCATCGTCTCCTGATATGGGCAGGTCTTCTTCCGCCATGCCTGCCGAAAAGTTTTGCGTGGCCGATAACAGGGCCGCAACCGGCCGGGTAATCCGGCTGGCGTTATGGCGGGACAGCCTGATTGCGACCATCGTCATACCCGCTATTATCAGGGCAAGGATGACAATGACCACGTTCCCCATGATAGAGGCTATCCTGGCTTTTGTTTCCATCTCACCCTGGTAAGCGGCCACCAGGTTACTTAACTCTTTGGCGGTGACGCTGGTTTGGGGGAACACCTTGAGGGTCATAAGCTCCCGGGCCAGGTTCCAGCCGGGCTTCCTGCGCTCTGTCATCGTTTCACCGGCGAAACGGGCATAAGCCTCCACATCTCTTTTCAACCGGTCTAAAGCGGTGGAAAATCCTCCGCTGGATTCAGCGGTCAGCGTTTCATCCGTCAAATCCAGCGCCTTCTTTATGCGTATCGAGATTTCGGCCCCAACGGCCTCGTCCCCGGTGGCGGCGAAATCGTGAAGCTCCAGGAAACTATCCCGTAGCGCCGCTTTTAATTCCAAAAGCCTGCCACGGAGTCTTGCGCCGCCCTGATTATCCATGCCGGTGATGGAGGAAAGAGCGGTTTCATAAATGGGTTTAACACGACTGGCAAGGATCATCGCCGCAGGTTCATTTCCCGGTGTGTGGGCCAGGTCCTCCAGCCACCATTGGGTTGCCTCCAACTCCCTTAAGGCGCTGATAATCTTTCCCACCAGCTCCGCTTCTTCGCCGGAACTCATGGAGCGCAACTTGAGCATCGAGGGCCAGATGTCCTTCTCCCAGGCATCAAGCCTGTCCTGTCTGAGTCCTTCCTCCGTCACGGATAGCCGAAGGCCGCCCAACGAGCGGTTTACCCCTGAAAGAGCCGTCATGGCCGCTTGGGCTTTAGGCGCAGTTTCCCCGGAGAATTCCGTTAAGGCGCCCCGCAACACCATAAGCCCTATGAAAGCTATTAAAAGACCCGCAAGGCCTATCACCGTCACCGAAAGGTGGGACAGCAGAAGCTTCCCCTTCAAATCCTTGGGGGATAAAAACTCCCGTACATGTTCCCGCAGGTCTTTCATCGCTTTCGTCCTGGCGGCGGGGCGGTCTTGAGCAGGCGCTCCGGATGGGCGTCCACCTGTTTTTCAAGTTCCGCCAACTGGGTCTCCAGTGTTAAAACCCGCTCAAAAAGCTCCCGCAAGCTTCTTGGCCCGGGGTGATGGGCCTGAAATTCGGGTTTGGCCTCTTTTGAGAGGGAATGCAAAAATCCGGTTTTCAGGCGGACAAGGGAAGCCATGTCTAATAGATCGCCGGTGGATATAATTTCCAGGGAAGCCTGTTCCACAGATATCCTTAATGGTATAAGCCCAAGCGGCGGAGCCATGTCGCCCATCAGGTCCAGACAGTTGACCAGCTTCATGTAAACATCGGCTGGTTTAGGATTGGTTACTGCGCTCCGGACAGAGGGTATAAGACGTAAAACATCTGGATAAATTTCCAGCGTTCTGGCGGCGTACCCCACGGCTCCGGTAACCTTCAGGAAAACATCCGCAAGCTCCGCCTTTGTTTCCAATAGCGCCCCTGCCTGGCGGCTGGAGTTGGCCAACAGAAGGAAAATATCCCCTTCCGTACCGGATTGCTTAATGGCCCCCGGCTGAATGGAGGCGGCTGGAGCCGCGCCCAGTTCCTTGGCCAGCTTGTTTGTTAACTCCAGAATAGCGTCAAGAACTCTCAAAACGTCAATTAACGATGGATCAGCTTTGGGCGCTGACGGATCAGGATAAATTGTCCTGGTTCGCTCGAAAGAAAGGGTGTTTATTTTGTCGAACAATATGAGTGACTGGAAATATATATCGAGGGATGAGGCTTTCGTTACCAGAATATCCACAACAGGGGGTTTTGGTTTTCCCAACTTGGCCCTGATCAGTTCCAACTGGCCGCTAATCGCAAGAGCTTGAGAGTGGACACGGCCGGATTCACCCGCCAGAGCTTCAGCCGCTTGCGCGGGGGAAAGGGGTAGCGTGATGCAGAACGAGAGAAGCAACACCTGGATTGTAATTAGCGGTTTGAAAGCGGGGCGGGTTGGGGGTTTGGTTTTGCGGAAAAGCGCCATGCTTTTTTTCGCGGCGTCCATAAACTGCCCATCTCCCCCAAATTAGCGGTACATCCAGCCTGATATTTTTATGGGATGAAGCTGGTTAAAGGCATTTCGCATGGCAAGGTGAGCTTCACACCCAAAGAGATTTACCGCAAAGCTGATTTATATTACTGAAGTATATCACCCTTCACGCTTCGCATGGCTTCCACTCAAGCGTTGGTGGTGTCCCAGTTTGAATATCAAATAACAGACAGATCCTTCACTTCGCTTGCGCTTCGCTCAGGATGACATAGACAGATCCTTCACTTCGCTTGCGCTTCGCCCGGGATGGCAATGTTATCAACGGCATTTATATTGTCATTCTGGGCGTAAGGGAAGAATCTCCCTTGTACTTTCAAACTGGGACACTACCCAAGCGTTACGCGCCATCTTCTTTATCGGCCGGAGATGGTTGTTCTCATTATTTGGTCTATTAATAGAAAGCCGGACATGTGGCGAGCCTTGTTGCGACAGGTGTGTCGTTAATCGGGACGCGTTCCATGGAGCGCTTCAGTACACCGGTTAATCGGCCAGTTTTGGCGATGCGGGATAACGCGCTGAAAAATAATGAATAACACGAATGGTACAGCTATTGCTTTTATGAAGAGTATGGCCGTGATGGACGCGGCGGAAACGAAAGACGGAAAGAGGGAAGGAGAAGCGGAGATGTACAACACGGTTCATGGAATCGAAGACAGCAAGTACCTGGTGGCTTTTATCGGCGGGTTTGTGGCCCTGGTTGGCGGCTACATGTTGGCCCTCGTCACAACGCTAGCCCTATGAGGCGCTGGTGGAGGCCTGGCGTCAATAGAAACCTGTCAAACCCTGTCAACAGGCATGGAGCCGGGCTTTGAGTTATTGAAAGCCATCACATATCCCAGCAGAATTATCCCCACGGTTATGCAAGAGTCGGCCACGTTAAAAGCGGGCCACTGATACTCTCCAATATAAAAAAGCAGGAAATCGGTAACAGCGCCGGAGCGTATCCTGTCTATCAGGTTCCCTAACGCGCCCGAACCGATAAGGACATAAGCCGCCCGGGAAATCCAGTCATCCGCCGGGGCCGAGCGGTAGAGTAACGCAATCACCACCAGGGCCGTTACAGCTATGGCCATGAAGGCGTAAGAAACCCAATCGCCGTTTATTTGGGATAAAAACCCGAAAGCGGCGCCTTTGTTCTTTATATAAACGATATTGAAAAGGCCCGGTATCACCGTTTTGCTCTCGTGGAGAGTGAAGGCGGACTCTATGCCAAGCTTGGTGGCCAGATCCACAGCCACCACCGCCAGTGCCGCCGCCAGCGCTAACCAGCCATTTTTCATAAGTTTTTCGGACGAACCGGTTTTGACAAAAAAACGGGCGGAGGTTTTAGAAGCCCCCGCCCGGTATATAAACTTGCGTCAGGTCAGAACAGGAAAATGGCCGCCGCCACCACCGTGGTGTATCCGGTTTTAACGATGGCAGACTGCGTGATGTTCCTGGTTTTCACTATCTGGTTGGATATCTTGAAAACCTCTTTTTTCATGTCCCAGGACTGGTTCTCGTCGAACTCCACACCCAGGGTGGATGCCAGCATGGCCGCCGCCAGGTCTTCGGCGTAGTCGCCAGCCACCTTGTCGGTCTGCCCATAGGCGTGATGTTCGCTCAGGTAGCCGTAGCTACCCTTGTCCGTAGGGATGGCGCAACCCACCGATGAGGACAAAAGCCTGTGCGGCTCGTTGCTACCGATCCGCGCCATGACGCAGAAGGTGATTGCGCCCGGTTTTAACAGCTTCACCCCCTCTTTGCGCGAAATAATCTTGCAGTGGGGTGGCAGGATGGACGAAACGTACACCAAGTTGCATTTTTCCACCCCAGCGTCGCGCAGGGCCAACTCGAAGGAGCGCAGTTCCTCTTTATGGGTACCAACGCCGTTAGTGAAAAACACTTTTTTGGGAACCAGGTCCATCTTAGCTATCATCTCCTAGACTGCGCCGTTTTACCGGCTATTGTTCATGAAACCTGCACGTTATCGGAAGCCTTCTGTCGCGCCCGAACGCCTTTGCGGTTATTTTGATCCCCATAGGGCTCTGCCGCCGCTTGTATTCGTTCAAGTCCACCATCCGTGCGACCCTCGAAACAAGTGTTTTACTGTAACCCAATTTTATAATCTCATCAATAGGCTTATCGTGTTCAATGTATTCCCTCAGGATAGGGTCCAGAACATCATATGGCGGAAGGCTGTCTGTGTCCTTCTGGCCGGGCCGCAATTCGGCGGAGGGCTCCTTTTCTATGGACTCTCTTGGAATAAGCTCTCTACCGGCTTTTCTGTTGCGCCACAGGGAAAGGGAGTAAACCCGGGTCTTGAATACATCCTTGATCACCGCCAGGCCTCCGGCGGTGTCTCCGTACAGGGTGCAGTACCCCACGGCGGTCTCGCTCTTGTTGCCGGTGGTCAACACCAGCCACCCGAACTTGTTGGACAGGGCCATCATAATCCCGCCCCGGATCCGGGCCTGGATGTTCTCCTCGGTAATGTCCGGCTCGCGTCCGGTAAATGCTTCGGCGAGAACGCCGTCAAATGATTTCATCAGTTCCCCTATGGGGAGCGATAGCATTTCTATCCCCAGGTTAGCCGCCAGATGGGCCGCGTCGTCCACCGAGCCTTTGGAGGAATGGGGGGAGGGTAGAGACACGCCTTTCACCCGCCCGGGCCCCAGGGCGTCCACGGCGATGGTGGCCGTAAGCGCCGAGTCTATTCCGCCTGAAAGGGCGACAACCACCGTCTTGAACCCGTTTTTATTTACATAATCCCGCAGGCCTGTAGCGAGCGCCGTATAAATCTCCTCGTCCTCGTCCCGGATAATATGACGCTCCACCGGGGGCAGGGGAGGTTTGGCGGCTTCCCCCGGAGCTACCGGCCCCACGTCCACCACCAGCAAGTCCTCGGCGAAAGCCATCGCCTCGGCGGTTATTTCCCCATCAGAACCGCAAATAAAAGACCTGCCGTCAAAAACCAGTTCGTCCTGCCCACCGGTCTGGTTGCAATACGCCATGGGCATGCCCAAGCTCCGCGATGCTCCGCGCACCAGATCCCGGCGCAGGTTGAAAGCGTTGTGTCTGTAAGGGGAACCTGAAATGTTTATTAAAAGATCCGCCCCATCCCGGGCCTGATTTATGAGAATGTCGTTCTCAACCCAGATGTCTTCACATACGGATACGCCGATAGCCACACTACCCCTTTTCACCAGTGGGCCGTTCTTCCCCGGCAGGAAATAGCGGCGTTCGTCGAACACCCCATAGTTGGGCAATTCGGTTTTGTGGATGGTTGCAATCCACTCCCCTCCGGACAGCGCGCAGGCGCTGTTATATAGCGCGCCCGGTTTTCCGGTGGGGGCGCCAACTATCACCGTCAAATCCTTTGGAGTAATTGCCGCCAGGGAGGCAAGAGCTTCCGCGCAGTTTTTTATGAACGACTTTTTCACCAGCAGGTCTTCCGGGGGGTAACCGCACAGCGCCAGCTCCGGGAACGCCACCACGTCAGCGCCCATCCGGGCGGCGCGGGCCATATAATCGCCGATGAGCCGGACGTTGCCGGGTATGTCCCCCACCAGCGGGTTAATTTGAGCCAGCGCCAGGCGTATCATGAATCTCTTTCCTTGCGTTTGAAGGCGCGCCGCCGGGTTGAGCCGCATTGGCCGCCCCCGCCGGCGCGATTACGTTTATATCAGCCCCGCGCCATTCCCTCAACCGGGCATAGAACGCGCCTATGACTATTTTCGATTTTACCTGCACGGGGGCGAAAACCTTGTCGTCCGAAAACCATACGGTCATGGAGCCGCGCCGCTGGAAAATCCCCTCGGATTTTAGCTGAGGCTCCACCACCACGGTATCTATCATGGCGCCGGAATCCAGCGTTATGCGCTCCTTTCGCAGGGTTTTTATCTCCAGCTCGTATTTTTTCCTGTCGTCGAACACCGGGATCATCACGCTTTCCCCGATCTTTATCTTGTCCCTCATGGAGCGGAAGGCGTAAAGGGCCGAGAACGAGTCGTGGCTGTTGTGATAAGCGGGATACTCCTCCGGTTTATCGTTATCCACCTTGTAAATGGCCACGTTCCGCTTGTGGTCGAACTCTATTACTTTCGATTTCCTGTAATCCCCCTCGGAAATCTTTATGTCCACCCCCAGGCTCCGTATGTTGACCGCGTCGAAATAGGAGAACGAATGATCGTCCACCTTGTAAAAGGTCCGCAACCAGCCGGTGGAGCGGGCGATGAGGTTCACGGCGAAAACGGTGGAGTCCGCCATTTCAAGCTGGTTTTTTATATACAGGAAAGCCTCGCCCCCTTTTATGCCCATCCAGGATACGTCATAAACGAGCCGCTCGCCGATGTCGAAAGGAAGGTTTTTGGCGGGGGAGGGGGGCTCTGTTTGCTCCTGGGCCACGCCCCAGGTTGAGAAGGCTAGCGCCAGCGCCGCCAGAAAGGCTGTGCCCCGTTTCAAGAGCGCGGCGCCCCGCCAGCGCGGGCGGCTGTGGCTAATTGCTGGCCTGGGCGGCGTACTTGTTGTTGTAGGCATGCACAACCTGCCACAAATCCAGCTTTTTAAGTTTCCTGGTTTGATATACCTGCAGGTTAGTGGCCGCCACCAGATCTTCCAGGGACATGTCCATCCTCCAGCCCAGCTTCCTGAAGAACGGATCGCAGAAGTTTTCCATTTTGGCGATGACCGGATTGGAGGAGACGAAATGGTTCACTATAACTATCTGGCCGTTTGGCTTGGCCACCTTGCGCATCTCGTCTATCACCTTGAACGGGTCCGGAACGACGCTGATTATGTGCGTGGCTATCACGAAATCGAAGGTGTTTTCCTCGAAAGCCAGGTCGCACGCGTCCATCTCCATAAGTTGCACGTTGGTGAGGCCCATTTTTTCAACCTTTTTCCGGGCCTGTTTGAGCATATGCGAGGAAATGTCTATTCCTGTGACCTGGCAATGGCTGGGGTAAAGCGGAAGCGTAAGGCCGGTGCCCACGCCCACGTCCAGCACACGGGCGCCGGGCGTGATGTTGAGGTTGCTTATGGCAAGCCTCTGCCGGGGGTGGAAGAAGCCCTTGAATAGCAAATCGTAAATAGAAGAATAGTTTTTGTATATCTTCTGAATGCTATCGTATTCCATCGCCTCTCCTGATAAACCTGATCCAGTTAATTATTCACGCCGGATCTTTACTCGGCCTTTTTACCGTTCAACGCCTTTAGAAAATCCATCGGAAGCTCAAAAAGGCGTTTAAATATGCCAGCGATACCGCCAGCCAATGATTCTATCGGAATGGCATTCACCTCCGGATCGCCCAAGGGGCCTTTGGCCTCGAAATAGGTGACCAAAAACCCCTTATTCTCACCGGTGAGTATATACCCGGCCACCGGTATGGAGCTTAATACCCGGTCCACCGTAACGAAAGGCATTATGCCGATCTGCGCGTCCACAGTGTTTGCGCCGATGTCGTAACCGCCGATGGCCGAAATTCGCATTGCCTCCGAATCCACCATCAAATTCTCCGTCCTGGCCACGCCTCCCTTCACATCGAAGTCCGCCGACATGCTGTTGTAAGGCATGCCGTCCACAGCCAAATCCGGAAATTTGAGTTTAAAATATTGCAGAACGTTAAGCAAAGAAAAAATTTTCGCCAATGCGTTGAACCGGTGTATGACGCCGCCTCCAGCCCGGGCTTCCAGCCTGCCGCTTAAGGAACGTTTCATTTCCCGCCACAACGAGCCTTTGCCGGAAATATCACCCCGCAGGTTCAGCTTGCCGGTAATATCTTTTCCAGCGCCCAGCGATTCGGCCAGGAACCGGTCGAAACTCAAGTCTTCCACGTCTATCCGGGAATCGAAGGTTATCCCTGGCTCCTTGGGCAGGTAAATATCCCCGCTCCACCGCCACCGGCCGCCGTGGGCGTCGAAGGTGAGGGGGTTAACATGGAACGTGTCCCGGTCATATTTTATGCGGACGTTCAGGCCGGTGTAATTTAGTATGCCTATACCGCCTTTTTTTGATTTTATGTACAGGTTCCATATCCAGTCCGGCGTGGGCGTGGGCTCGGTGAGGGCGGCTTGCCTGGCAGGAGGCTCCGGGGCGTCGTCGGGCAGGGGTTTGCCGAAAAAGTCGCTCAAGTTAAGGTTGTCGGCTTCTATGTTCAGGGTGAACTCGGGCCTGTCGCCGAAAAGCCCCTGTCCGGTTACGTCGAACACCGCGTCGTTGAACCTGCCTCCGGCATTCTTGAGGAAGATGCGGTTGTTTATCAGCTCAAACTCGCCATGACTTTGGTTTATCACACCGTCCAGCACCGGTAGCTTGAAAGCGGCCCCTTCAAACACCCCATAGCCAGCCAGTTTGATGGGCTTGCCTTCGGCGCTCTGCATGGAGAACTTGCCTTTTATCCCTCCGGCGCCCTGGATGTCATCGAAGAAGAGGAAGAACCTGTCCAGGTCATCCAGCCTGGCGCCATCGGTTTCAATGGTCAAATCTATCCCCTGGCCCCGCAAGAACTCACCGATGCCTCCGGACACCACTATCCGGGAGCCGCCGATGTCCACATTCAGCCGGTCTATGGTCACCTTCTCCCCGTTGCGTATGGCGCCGGTGAAAGTGTAAACGTTTTTAGTGCCCTTGAACTTGTGGATCACGTCCAGAAGACGGTATTCGGCTCCGGTCAAGTCCAGCTTGTAGTCCATCTTGAAATCGCCGAACCGGCCTTTAACGCCCATGTCTAAAAGACCAAGCCCGGTCTGGTATAGCATGCGGTTGTAAGCCAGGAATTTTATGGAGCCCATGTCCTCCAGGGAGATGGCCCCGCCCAGCTTCATGTCAAAACCGGGTTTCTTTTTTAGAGTGTCTTTTAAGGAGCCATTCAACGCAAACGATGACGCTCCGGCCAGCCACTTTACGCCGGTAAGCTTAATCTCCTTGAGATCGCCTGCTATCTCCCCGGAAAGGCCGTGTATGGGCAAGCCCAAAGATTCGTGGGATAGCCCAACCTTGTCCAAGGTGATCTTTCCCCTGGCCGCCACGGTTTTTACCAGATCCCTGGTGGATCCGGAGATGTTCAAATCCACCCGTACCGCCCCACCTGTGAACGTAACTTTTTCGAGGCTTCGCTTAAATTCCGGCGAGGACATCCTGCTACTTAAGAGCTTCCCGGCCTCTGGCAGATTAACATCGGCCTTTACCGCAACGTTGAAGCTGGGCCACCCTTCAAGCCCTGTAAGCTCTCCGGAGATCTCTTCCACCGAGCTGTTACCATACCTTCCAGCCAGGTTCACAAGCCGCAACTTGTCCCCCTCAAGCTCGAAAATTCCATTCATATCGTCGAATGGCAGGGCCATCTCGGGAATCTGCGCCGAAAGACCTTCCACCCTCAACCGGCCGGAGAAGAGTTTTAAAGAGTATTGTTCCGCCGATGACCGAAGCTGTTCCACACTGCCGGAATAGGTGAAATCGTTCAGGTACAGTTTTCCCTTTTTGACGCTTTGTTTAAGGAAAGAAACCTGCTGAGGGGTAAGGGCCGTGCCCGGAACGTATTTTTTCACGTTTTCCAGGTTTATGGCCCCGGTGTTCAGCGAGAAAATGATGGAAGGATCTTCCAGGGAAAGGCCTTCTATCTTCCCGGTCAGTTCGGCCATCAAGCCGTCCAAATCCGCCCGGGCCTTTTTAATATGGAGGTTGTTGTTCCATCCGGCCACGTCGTAGGCTAACGTGGCCCTTTGGGGGCGGGCTACGAAATCGGGAACGCCTTTGAACCCGGCCTCGATGGAGGAAAGCCCTATCCTGCCTTTGGACACCAGCCCCCTTTCAAAATCGGTGGCCAGCGAGCCGCTCCAGGAGAGGGCGCCGGTGAAATTGTCGAAAGGGGCGAACGGGCGCAGGTATGGCCAGAACCGCTCCATATCCAGGTTGGAAAGGGAGACAGCCCCTATAAAACCCGGGCCATCGTTCCCCTCCAAATCCTCTATCAAACCTTTCAGAGGGTCGTTGGAAACCCTGCCCGCCAGCAACAACCTGGCCGGCGAGGCTCCCCGGTTTCTCATCAGCGCTGAAAAGTTTATCCAGCCGGGTTTGGCAACGCCGCCCCGGGAGAAACTTGCGTTTATGCTGTAAACATTGGCCCGGACGGGGAGGGTGGCGGCAAGGGAATCCTTCCACCTGATGTTCCCCCCGGTGATGGAGGCGGATTTGAATGTGGACATGGCCGTTTTGATGATGTCAGATATCTCGACCTTCTCATCGGGTTTGACGTTTAGCAACGGAATGTTGAACGTTCCATCATTCTTTCGCCATATCCTGGCCACCGGCTCCTCCGCCGTGAACTCGTCAAAGGTTATATGGCCGCTCAAGGCGCTTATAACGCTCATCCTGGCCTTGAGGTTCTTGATGGACACCACGGGTTTTCCGTCCACCTCCATCACCACGTTGGACAACTCCACCGCAGGCCCCCAGCCGGTAATGGTCATGTCCAGCCGGTCAAACCGGGTTTCGGCTTTCAGCTTTTCGGAGATAAGGTTCTGGAAGAAGGGGCGGAACTTTTCGATGTTGATGAAAAGCGGGGCCACATATAGAAACGCGCCCAACATGACGGCGATATACACAATGAGCGCCGAAACGGCGCAAGCCGGGTGTTTTATGAAAGAGTGGCATTTTTTAAGGGATATCCAGCCGGAGGCAGGGGCGTTTTCCGGCTGTTGGCTGGGCCCAGAATCCTTTTCGTTCAGCGGCCCTTCGTTCATATTCTATACGAGGGGAAAAGCGGACTGTGGTTTTTAGGCCCGCGTGGTATTAATTAGCCCCGGCAATATACCGGGGCAGATATGCCTAGAACCGCTCGGCCAGCCTGGCGGCTTTGCCTTTCAGCTCGCGCAGGTAATACAGTTTCGCCCTGCGCACCTTGCCAGACCGCACAACCTCCAGCTTCTCCACCCGGGGGGAGTGTACCGGGAATATGCGCTCCACGCCAACGCCTGAAGATACTTTGCGCACCGTAAAGGTCTCTTTGAGGCCGTGGTTCTTTTTTGCTATCACCACGCCTTCGAATATCTGGATGCGCTCTTTCTCGCCTTCCACAACTTTTATATGCACACGAACCGTGTCCCCTATGCGGAATTCGGTAGTGCTCTCTTTCAGGTAATGCTTCTCTACAAACTCAATAGCCGTCATCTCTAAATCCTTTATCCTAAATTACCGCCATCGCCCAAGCAGACGGTCTAAAATAATCGCCGCCGCGCATCGGACCGGCAGGTGGTTGAACTCATCCGCGCCCTCCACCGGCGAAAGCCTTAGGGCCGACCGTTCCATCACCGAGGGGGCCAAGCCATGCCCGGTGCCGAACAAAAGCGCCGCCCGTTCCATCTTGGCCATTCTCTGCCGGGCCTCTTGATAGCCCACAGTGCCGGCCGCCTTCCGGGCGGCCGTGGTGATTAACTCCACCCCGTCACCGGAAAGCTTAAAATTATCAATCATATCATCAATGGTGTCAACCACTTTTAAACATTCCAGGGCTTCTTTGCGGTGGGGGTTGTACCCCGCGCCAAATCCCTCGATCCAATGGCGCGACAGCCGCTCCACCAGCCTCTGCTGGGCCTTGACCGGTGTGATGATGTAAAGGTTTGAAACTCCGTAAGTCCTGCACACCCGGGCGAAATCGTGCACGTCCAGCGTGGTGACGGAACTTACCACTTCATCCCCCGGCTTGTTCAGCACCGGGTAATGCACCAGCGCCACAGCCAGATTTTCGGCCAAAGCTTTGTCCGGTTTGTCCGTGTCGCTCATGGCTGTTCCTGCTCCATAATCCGCCTGGCCAGTTTCCATTCATCTTCAGACAATCCTGCTTTCCCTAAAAGCTCCGGCCGCGTCCTGGCGGTTTTTATTATGGACTGCTCCCTCCGCCACATCTCTATTTTTTTATGGTCGCCGGATAGCAAAACCTCCGGCGCGGACGATTCCATAAACTGTGGCGGCCGGGTGTAATGGGGATGCTCCAGAAGCCCCGCCGAGTGGGATTCGTACAGCACCGAATCCGCCTCTTTCACCACCCCAGGCACAAGCCTTGCCACGCAGTCCAGCGTCACCATGGCCGGGATTTCGCCCCCGGTTAGCACATAGTCGCCTATGGATATTTCCATGTCGCAAAAAAGCTCCACCACGCGATGGTCCACCCCTTCGTACCGGCCACAGAGCAGTATGAGGCCGGGAAGGGTGGAAAGCTCCCGCGCCATGGATTGCGAAAGTAATGCGCCGGAAGGGGACATAAGCGCCACCCTGGCCCCGGGATTATCCTTTTTAAGTTGCGTGACCGCTCCAGCGAAAGGTTCTACCTTCATCACCATTCCCGCTCCGCCGCCGTATGGATAATCGTCGGTGACGTGATGCTTGTCCCGGGCCCATTGGCGAAGGTCGTGCACGTGAACGGAAAGCAGGCCTCTTTCCCGCGCCCGGCCGATGATGGAATGTTCCAGCGGCCCGGCGAACATTTCGGGGAATATGGTCACCACATCAAAACGCATGAGGCGGTTTTACTCCACCGTTTCCATGGGTTTCACGATTATCTTCCCGTTTTTCACATCCACGCTCACGATGGTTTCCGGTATGCAGGGCAATAATATATCTTCTCCTTTGGGCGGTTTTATTACCCAAACGTCCCTTTCTCCGGCGGGGAAAAAAGATACCAGTTTGCCGATGCTGTTCCCGGCCACATCGAAAACCGGGAGCCCTATGATTTCCTCGAAATAATAATAGCCATCATCCAGGTCCGGCATCCTGCTCCGCTCAACGCGCATGAGAGTGTTTTTTAAGGCCCCGGCTGACTCTGGCGAGTCCAGCCCGGAAAGTTTTACGATAAGCGAAACGCCCGCGCCACGGATGGATTTGATGGTGAAACGCAGGGGAGGGGAGGATCCGTCTTCGGTGGAAGCCTCTATTGGTTCACCCACGAGGCCGCGGATCACCT
Source organism: Nitrospinota bacterium (assembly GCA_016208975.1). NCBI lineage: Bacteria > Pseudomonadati > Nitrospinota > Nitrospinota bacterium. Next base: position 312,050 of record JACQXA010000001.1, on the reverse strand, counting down.
CTTCGAAAAACGGGATGAGTTTTAGTTCCCCCTGGACGCCGTGGGGTTTGATAAACCTTCCCACGGCCACCATAATGCCCTTGGCGGGGGAAGGTCCAACAGCGCCCCCCTCCGTTTTGCCCTTGGGGTCTTTGATATGAGCCAAAGGGTTATTCTACGATTTCCAGCACGGCCTTTCTGTTGTGCTTGGCCGCCGAAGCGGAGAGGATGGCCCTCATGGCGGCCGCGGTTCTTCCCCGCCGCCCGATAACCTTTCCAAGGTCATCCGGCGCCACCCGCAATTCCACCGAGGTGATGTCCTCTTCGTCCGTCTCCACCACCGAAACCTGTTCGGGATGGTCCACCAGCGCCTGGGCCATGTGTTCGATAAGTGTTTTAATCATCCACGCCTCATTCCGGGCCGCCTGTCGGGGCGTAGCCCGGTGTCTTTATAGCCAGCCTTAATTCTGGTGAAAGCCTTTTACGGCTTTATCAAAAATACTAGCGAACGCCTTCCTTTTTCAGGATGTCGCCCACGGTGTCAGACACTTCCGCGCCAACTTTCAGCCAGTAATTTACGCGGTCTTTGTCCAGCGTAACCTGGTTTTCGGCCTTGGCCGGATCGAACAAACCCACGGTCTCCAGATACTTTCCGTCCCTGGGGCAACGCGAATCGGTGGCGACTATCCGGTAAACCGGCCTTTTCTTGGCGCCCATGCGCCGAAGTCTCAAGACAACAGCCATTTAGTTCTCCTATCCTCCTGTAAGGTGATTATCACATGCCAAGCCCGGCGAAAGGGTTAGCCATGGACTTCTTCCCCTTGAACCGGCTTAAGGTTTTCATCATTTTCTTCGATTTGTCGAAATTTTTCAAAAGGCGGTTTACGTCCGTCACTTCCATGCCGGAGCCCAGAGCTATGCGAAGCTTGCGCGACATGTTGATTATGTGGGGAGTCTCCCGTTCCTTCCTGGTCATAGAGCAGATGATGGCTTCCACCTTCGTAAGCTCCCTGGGATCCAGGTTCATATCCTTCATGGCTCCGCCAACGCCTGGTAGCATCTTGAGCAACTGCTCCAATGGCCCCATTTTCTTGACCATCCTGATCTGATCAAGGAAGTCGGTAAGCGTGAACGAGGCCGAAAGCATCTTGGCCGCCTGCTGTTCCGCCTGTTTCTGGTCTATGTTCTCCTGGACCCTTTCTATAAGGCTCATCACGTCGCCCATGCCCAGGATGCGGCCCGCAAGCCTCTCGGGATGGAACGGCTCGAACTGGTCCGTTTTCTCGCCGACGCCCACAAACTTTATGGGCGCGCCGGTAACTTTTTTTATCGAAAGGGCCGCGCCGCCCCGGGTGTCGCCGTCCAGCTTGGTAAGCACCACGCCGGACATGCCGATACGCTCGTTGAACGCCTTGGCCACGGTAACCGCGTCCTGACCTGTCATGGAGTCGGCCACGAAGAGTATCTCGGTGGGGCTCACCAGGTTTTTCACAGCTTCCAGCTCCGCCATCATGTCGTCGTCTATATGCAGACGGCCCGCGGTGTCTATCAGCAAAACGTTGGCGTTTTCTTTGGCGGCGAATTCCATGGAGCGCTTGACGATGTCCACAGGCGCCATGGATGGGTTGGAGTCGAAATAGGGTATCTCAAGCTCGCGGGCCAGGATTTTCAACTGCTCGATGGCGGCGGGGCGGTAAATGTCCGCCGAGGCCACCATGGGCCGGTAACCCATTTTTGCGATATGCCGCGCCAGCTTGGCGGTGGTGGTGGTTTTACCGGAGCCTTGCAGGCCGGTGACGAGGATTTTGGTGATCCCCCGTTCCGCAAAAGCCAGCGGGGCCTGTTGGCCGCCCAAAAGCTCCACAATCTTGTCGTGGACTATTTTCACGAGATGCTGGCCAGGCGTAAGGCCCGGCATGGTCTGCGCCCCCAGCGCCTCTTTGCGCACGCCGGCGATGAATTCCTTGACCACGGAGATGTTCACGTCCGCCTCCAGCAGAGCCATGCGAACCTCGCGCATGGCCTCGGCCACGTTCTCTTCCGTGAGCTTATTAAGCCCGCGAAGCCGCTTTACGACCCCGTCAAGCCGCTCGGTCAATCCTTCAAGCATCAGTAACCAAAAATCCTGTGAAAATGAAAAACCTTCCGGTGGTTTTAAAACCGCCCGAAAGGCTAAAATGCCAAGCTGTTAACTATATCAGAAACAAGCTTGTATAATCCACAACTAAAACAATTCTCTGGTTTTAGGCCGGAGCCGTTCTTTTACCGTCCTTAAGGTCGTTCATAATGCCGGTGAACATGTCCGCGTCCAGGTAACCCACCGCCTCGTTGTTGACGGTTATCACCGGGGCCAGCGAGCATGCCCCGATGCACGCAACCTTTTCCACGGTGAAAAGCTTGTCCACCGTGGTTTCGCCTGGGGTGATGTCCAGCTTTTCCAGCGCCTTCTCCACAAGTTTCAGGGAGCCTTTCACGTGGCAGGCCGTGCCACAGCATATCTTGAGCATGTATTTGCCCCGGGGAGTAAGCCGGAACTGGGCGTAAAAGGTGGCCACGCCTGCCAGTTGCGCCAGCGTCATCCGCGTAGCGTCGCAGATCATGAGCATCGCCTTGCGGGGCAGATAGCCATAATGCACCTGCACTTTCTGCAGGACGGGGATTATGGCGCCCCGGGCGTTTTTGTATTTGGCCAGGACCTCATCGACGTACGACAGGTCTTCCTCCTCATCGGGGATAACGGTGGTTGCCGCCGGTTGGCTCATTTTAAATTCTCCCAGGTTCTTGCTCGGGCCTAAAAAGCGGGCCCAAAACGCTTTTTTAGATAATTTTACCTCAACCGCGCCGTGAGCGCATCAAGGGAACGGCCCGCCCGGGAAAAACCGGACGGGCCGGACAAGACTGAACGAAAACTTCTAAACGCCGGATCCTAGATGAACGGATTCGCGTACAGGAGCAGAAGAACGATAACCAGTGTGTAAATAACCAGCGACTCGATCAGCGCAAGGCCGATAAGCATGTTGGTGAAAATCCTGCCATAGAAACCGGGGTTCCTGGCCATGGCGTTCACAGCGCCGGAAACGGCGTTGCCCATGCCTATGCCGCCGCCGCCGGCCGCAAGGCCAAGGCCCACCACCGCGCCCAAGGCGATGTAGCTGAAAAATCCGGCGTATCTGCCTTCTTTCGACACCTCTGCGCCAGCTTCACCGGCCGCCGCGGGGGCAGGCTCATGCTGGGCCATCGCCACCGGGGCGAAAAGCATCGTCGCCGCGAAAGCCAGAAGGCCGGCGAACTTTAACATCTTCTTCACTTTAAGTATCCTCCTAATTCGAAAAAACGTGGTAACCGTTGAAAACCGCGTTATCAGTGCGCCTCCTCTAGCGCTCCTGCTATATAAACCATCGAAAGCAGTATGAACACCAGGGTTTGCAGGACGCTGGTGAAAACCGCGAAGGCTATCATGGGCATGGGCAAAAACAGGGGTATAAGGAAGCCCAGCACCAGTATCACAAGCTCCTCCCCGCGGATGTTCCCGAAAAGCCGCACGGCCAGGGTTACCGGCCGGGCCAGATGGGAGATCAACTCTATGGGGACCATCAGCGGAACCATCCACCACACCGGGCCCATGAAATGTTTCACGTAGCCTATGCCATGATGGGAGAAACCCACATATTGATAAAGCAGGAACACCGTGAGCGCCATGGCGATGTTGGTGTTTATGTTGGCCGTGGGCGACACGCACCCGGGGAACAGCCCTATGAAGTTGGAGCAGAATATGAAGAAAGCCAGCGCGCCGATAAGGGGGAAGTATTTCACCCCTTCATGGCCGAGGATGGACTCCACAAACTGGCTCAACTCGTAAACGATGGTCTCCATCACGTTCTGGAACCCGGAGGGGGCCATCTTGACCGCGCCGCGGACGAAAATGGCCATCAACACGAACCCGAGCATGATGACCCAAGTGTAAGTGATGTGCGGGTAGTGTTCAAACCCGGGGATCACTATGTAATTAATAGGCTCTTTCATAATTTCCCTTTAAAGCCTTCATCACGTTTAACAATGCCAGCGCCATGGCGCCGCCAACGGTGGAGGACAGCCCCGCTATCAGCGCGGGGAAGTTTATCCATCCAATCTCATTAAGCGCCAAAATCACCCCGCCAAGGGCGAAAAATCTTAAATAGAAGGAAATAACCGCTTTCACCCGGGCCGCATCGGCGGGACCGCCGCCTTTGAGCGCCGCGCCGATAAGCTTCCACAGATACGCCAGGTTCAAAAGGGCCACCATCCCGCCGAAAGCCAGCGAGAAGATGACCGCGAAATTCCACAAGAGCGCCGCCACCGCCAGCATTGCGGCGTAAACCGCCACGCTAAGGTTACGGAACCGCTCCGCGTCTTTTTCCATTTGTCTATTTATCAGTCTGAGCCTTCTTTCATGGCCGTGCGGTAAACGTTAAGGAAACCGGCGGCCACGCCGAAGATCAGGAACAAAAGCATGAACCATGGCTTGGTTCCAAGCCACCGGTCCAAAGCTAACCCAATGCCAAGCCCGATCAGGATGGAGACCGCAAGTTGCATCCCCACCGTGCCAAGCAGATAAAATTTTTTATACGCCTCGAATTTCGACTTGCCGTCGTTATCTTCCGGCATTTAAACCTTCAAATCCGCTTGTTCCAAAGGGTTTAGCCCAATCTTCGAGAACGTAAAAATTTAGCAGGAGGGCCTGGGGGTGTCAAGGTTTTTCTGTTTATTTCGCTTTGCAATACGGCCACCCGTAGAGCCGTTTTACGGGTTCTTCTGGAAATCCTCCGCACGGTGGCGCACTATTTCACCGTCTATCATGTAAATTACATCCTCGGCGATGTTGCTGGCGTGGTCGGCTATCCTTTCCAGGTGGCGCGATACGGACAGGAAATGGATGAGCTGGTCCAGCCCTTCCGGATGTTTGCGGATGCCGTCTTTAACCTTGTCGTACATCTGCCGGTTGATGGCGTCCACCTCGTCATCCATGATTATCACTTCCCGGGCCATGTGCGAGTCCAGGTTGAACAGGGCCTCGAGGCTTTTCTCCAGCATGGCCTGGGCTTTGTCCGCCATGGAGGGGAAATCGAAAGGCACGTCCAGCTTCGCTTTGGTGGAGAGGAATATGGCCCGCTCGGCGATGTTCACTGAGAGGTCGGCTATCCGCTCCAGCTCGTTGTTTATCTTGAGCACGGCCACGATGAAGCGCAGGTCGTTGGCCACGGGCTGGTGGAGCGCCAGGATCTTCAGGCACTCCTCCTCCACGTCCACCTCCATGTGGTCTATGTCTATGTCGTGCTCTATGATCCTCTTGCCCATCTCCGCGTCGCGCCGCTCGATGGAGTTGACGGCCTTGTGGACGCTCTCTTCCACCTTCACGCTGAGCACGCGGAGCATGTCCTTCACGCGCTCTATCTCTTTCATCAAGTGTTTCGGCATCTGTTATGTCCTTTCGCGCGGGTGGTTAACCGAACCGGCCCGTAATGTAATCCTGCGTCCGCTTGTCCAGGGGGTTGGTGAAGATATCTCCCGTCACACCCACTTCAACCAGGTCGCCCAACAACATGAAACCTGTGAACTCCGACACCCGGGCGGCCTGTTGCATGTTGTGCGTCACGATTATTATGGTGTACCTTTCCTTTAGGTCGCCCATAAGGTCTTCTATCTTCGAGGTGGCGATGGGATCCAGCGCCGAGCAGGGCTCGTCCATCAGCAATATCTCCGGCTCCACCGCCAGGGCCCTGGCTATGCAAAGCCTCTGCTGTTGCCCGCCGGACATGCTGAGGGCGCTTTCGTGAAGCCTGTCGCTTACTTCTTCCCACAACGCCGCCGACTTCAGGCTCCGCTCCACTATGCCGTCCAGGTCCACCTTGTTCTTTGTTCCGTGTATGCGCGGCCCATAAGCTATGTTCTCATAAATGGACTTGGGGAAGGGGTTGGACTTCTGGAACACCATCCCCACGTGCTTCCTTAACTCCGACACCTTCACGGACGGGTCGTAAATGTTCCGCCCGTTCAGCAAAACCTCGCCGTCGGTCTTCACGTTGTCCACCAGGTCATTCATCCGGTTGAGACAACGCAGGAGGGTGGATTTGCCGCAACCGGATGGGCCGATAAGCGCCGTGACCCGGTTTTTGAGGAACGACATGTTGATATTTTTCAGCGCCACTTTGGCGCCGTAACTTAGCTGGAGGTTGCGGACCTCCATCACCGGCTCGCTTTCAGCCACAGCGCTGGCGTCTGTGAAAGAATACGGGTTCTGGCTTTGTTCCATGGTGGTAATTTCCGCTTGCATTTGTATTGGTGTTATTGATTTCTATACCGCGGAGGTGGAAAATTTCTTCCTGAGCCTGTTGCGCGCCGTTATGGCCCCAAGGTTTAGCAACAATACGATAACCAGCAATAACAGGGTGGTAGTGTACACCATGGGCCTTGCCGCGTCCACGTTGGGCGACTGGAAACCCACGTCGTAAATGTGGAACCCAAGGTGCATGAACTTGCGCTCCAGATGGGCGAAGGGCCACACCCCGTCTATGGGCAGGGATGGGGCCAGCTTCACCACGCCTGTTATCATAAGAGGCGCCACTTCACCCGCCGCCCGGGCCATGGCCAGGATAAGGCCCGTCATTATGGAAGGGGCCACCGCCGGAAGCACGACCCTCCAGGTTGTCTCAAACTTGGTGGCGCCCAGCGCCAAAGACGCCTCCCTTATCCCTTTGGGGATGGAGGCCAGCCCCTCTTCGGTGGCCACTATCACCACCGGCATGGTAAGCAGGGCCAGCGTCATGGAAGCCCACAAAATACCCCCCGTGCCGAAGGTTGGGGTGGGCAGGGCTTCGGAGAAAAACATTTTATCTATGGAGCCGCCCAGGAAATATATGAAAAAACCCACGCCGAACACGCCGAACACTATGGATGGAACTCCGGCCAGGTTGTTCACCGCTATGCGCACGATGCTCACGAAAGTGCCCTGCCTGGCGTATTCGCGCAGGTAAAATGCCGCCAGCACCCCAAGCGGTGTAACCATGACGCTCATTATCATCACAAGCATCACAGTGCCGAATATGGCGGGGAACACGCCACCTTCGGTGTTGGATTCCCTGGGATTGTCGAATATGAAATCCCGGAATTTTGAGACGTAATAGCCGATCTTGCCGAAAAATCCCAGGCTGTTGGGGGCCGTCACCCGTACTATCTGGGAGATGGGCATATCTTTTTCCTGCCCGTCGGCGGCGACAAAAATCACATGGGTTGTCTGCTTAGCCCTCAGCGCCGCCACCTCATCCATCAGCTTGGAGTAGCTTTGTTGGATGGCGTCTATTTCCGCCATTAAATCGCCAACCTCCGGACCTTCCTTGACCCCATTCAATTCCAGCCCGCGGAGCTTCAGCCTTATCCTTTCCTGCGAAAGGTTTAAGGCGCCCACGTCTTTGCGCTCCAGGGAATATATGCGGCTGGAAAGCGTGGCGGCCTTGTCCACCTCGCCGGACAGCAGTTTTAGCCCCTCTGGGCCGCCCAAGGCGAGCTTCCTGTCGCCATCGAGGACTTCTTTTATCTCACCTATAAGGTCGCCCCATTCCAGCCGCTCCACCAGCGCGGCGTTTTCCGGGGTCTCCCGCTTGGTAATGTCGCTCTCGTTGATCCAGAGGAAATCGGAGCCGTATAAATCCCGGTTTCCCTGTTTCACCTTTATCCTGAATTCGCCCTCGTGTCCGGGAATGTTCTCCCGCTCCCACACCTGGCCCATTACGGCCCGCCCGTCGGATAGCGAGAACCGCTCTATCTTTTTGGGCCAGAAAAAGCCCATGCCGTTTATCACGATAAGCAGGATAAGCCCCACAACCATCAATAGCGAAAACGCCAGCGCCGAGCCGGTTATCCAGATAAAAGGGTCGCCGCCTTTTAAAGTGTTATTGCTCATATCTCGCTATACTTCTTTCTGAGTTTCAGCCGTATAAGCTCGGCGGCGGTGTTCACCAGGAAGGTCATTATGAACAGCAACAGCGCCGCCAGGAACAGGGTGCGGTAAAGCGTTCCCTGTTCAGGGGCCTCGGGAAGCTCCACGGCGATGTTCGCCGAAAGGGCGCGGAACCCGTTGAACAGGCTCATGTCCATCACTGGGGTGTTGCCAGTGGCCATTAGCACTATCATCGTTTCGCCCACGGCTCTTCCGAAACCTATCATCATCGCCGAGAAAATGCCCGGACTGGCCGCTGGAAGCACCACCCGCAGGGCCGTCTGCCAGGGCGTGGCGCCCAGCGCCAGCGAGCCTGCCGTAAGATGCCGGGGCACGTTGGACAACGAATCCTCCGCGATGGTGAAGATTATAGGAATTACCGCAAAACCCATGGCGAAACCCACCACAAGCGAGTTGCGCTGGTCGAAGGTGATTCCCATGGCCGACACCAGCCATTGCCGGTAATCGCCAGCCAGCGCCACGGATTCAAACCCCATTCCAAGCCATATGGCGACGAACCCCGCCACGAATACCGCCGGGATCAACAACCATATCTCCATCCCGCTGGCAAGCTTGTGCCTGGCTTTTTCAGGAGCCAATTTCCGCCATGCCAGGAAGGTGGCCAGCACAAAAGCCGGAACCACCACCGGCATCATGAAAATGCCGGGGGCCACTTTCTCCATGACCGGCGCCAGCCAAAGGCCGGCGATAAAACCCAGCACCACCGACGGGAGCGCCGCCATAATCTCCACCGTGGGTTTCACAATGCCACGCATGGACGGGCGCATGAACTGGGAGGTGTAAAGGGCCGCCAGCAGAGCCAGCGGCGCGGCGAACACCATGGCGTAAAACGTCCCCTTGAGTGTTCCGTAGATAAGGGGCGTAAGGGAGAATTTACCCTCGAAATCGTCGGTGCCGCCGGTGGATTGCCAGACATAATCCGGCTTGTCGTAACCTTCGTACCACAATGGAGTGAAAAGGCTTTTGAATGTGACTTCGGGATGGGGATTGTCCACATGCCACCGGTTTATGCCCTTTACGCTTCCCGCCAAGATCCCGTCCCCCTTGGGAGTAAGTGATATGGCTGAATACTCGCCAGTTTTGAGCGTCAGGAAAGTAACACCGGTGGTGCCGTAATGCAGGGCCACGTCGCCGGATTCGCCGGCGGTGATGAAACTCTTGTTTCGAGCGGACTTGGAGAAGGCTTTAACGGCTGTATTATGCCGCTGGAACTCGTAAATCCTGGCCAGCCGTTTTTCACCATCCTGGCTTTTAACCACCTGCCAGGAGCTTACCCCCCCGGCGGTGTCGCCCACTATCAGTGTGCGGTCGCCCAGCAAGAATCCAAGCGCGCTTATGCCCGCGCCGGAGCGGGACGAGGCGGCGGTGGATTCGGCCACCACCATCTGGCCGTCATTGTTTCTGTTCAGCCGTATTACGTTGCCAGCCGATGTGCCGGCGAAAATGTCTTCTCCCCGGTCGTCGGCCAGCAGGGCGGTTATTTCCCCCTCAACTGGCAACGTTAGGGACTGCTCCATCTTCTCCGGTACGGAGTCACCAATCAGGCTTTTGGATTCTTGAGCCGTGACCAGTGAAATTTCCTTTGGGCCTGTTACAGCCGCGGTAATGGCGCCATCTTCGGTGATCGTGTGGGTAAGGATCCGGATGGGGTTTTTGCCGATTCGCAAAAACTCTCCAGGGGCCACGCCAGGCTCCACATGGCGTTTCCCATCGTCGCCATAGGTGGCGCTAAACTCCAGCTCCAGCGGCAAGATGCGTCCGTCTGAAAGCCCCAGCGCATACCCGGTTTTGCCGTAAGAGGTTACGCCGGTAATGGTGGCGCCACTCAAGTCCGGCAGTTCAATGGACTTCGAGGGCCTTGCGTCCTGCAGGAAATGGAACCGCGCCCCTGAAGGGAAAACCACCGCTCCAACTTCCTGGTATTCATCGGAGCTTATGGCCAGTGGTTTTTCCACGTTTTGAAAGCCGAAATCCACCGACGCCTCCGGGTCAACCGAAAGCTTTTTGAATAACGGGTAAACCTCCGCCACGATAACCAGCAAAATGGCCATGATCGAGGCGATTATCGTAACTCCGCCAAGGGTGACGGCGTGGCTGGCCCAGCGGTCGAACTTTAGCCGTCTGGAAAGGACGCCGCCTTCCCTGGACAGCCCGCCCTCGTTTTTTTGGCCGTTGCTCATGCCGTTTCCGATCACAGACTGAAGGTTAATTTATTTTAGTGGGATCCCAAGCCGCCGCCAGGGATGAAAGGGTAAGCCGGATACTGGCCGCCAGGCTTCCGATAGCGGTTACAGCCGCCGGACCGGACAGCACATCCTTCGTAATTTCCATATGTTGCCAAAATAGCAGAATAAGACGAAACGGATTGTTAAGAAACAATTAAAAACAACGGGAAATTATAACTTAGAAAGGGCTGGTTGACCGCTTATTTTTTGCCTTTGCGCAGGTTGCTTCCCTTGATGGCGCGATAGGGGGTAACCATGTTCCTGCCAGCGGCCTTGGAGTGGTACAAAGCCTTGTCGGCGCATTCTATGAGATTGTACGGCTCGGTGGAATCGTCCGGGTAAGTGGCCAGACCCAGGCTGATTGTAAGGTTTCCGCCGGGCTGTTTTTCCTCGCCGGGGAATGGGTTGTTTTGCACCTCCATCCTTATCCTTTCGGCCACCAGCGCCGCCTGCTCGTGGCTGGCCTGGGAGAGAATAACGGCGAACTCCTCGCCGCCGTAGCGGGCCACGATATCGGTCTCCCTGGCGGCGTGTATGAGGATCTCGGCCACGGTCTTAAGCACAGTGTTTCCCTTCAGGTGGCCGAACGTGTCGTTGTAATGCTTGAAATAGTCCACATCCACCATGCAAAGGCTCAGGCTGTTGCCATAGCGGTGGGCCCGTTTAAGCTCCCGCTCCAGCGCCCGCTGGAAATAGCGGTGGTTGTAAAGCTTGGTCAACTCGTCCGTTACAGCCAAAAGCTCCGCCTTTTCCAGAAGCAGGGCCTTGTCTATGGCGGCGGCGGCCTGCACGGATAGCAGGTTTAACGTGTTTATCTCCCGTTCCGAAAACTTACGGGGCGAAAAATCGTCCACAAAAAGGATGCCAACTATCTTCCCTTCAACCTTCAGGGGAGTGGCTATCAGCGAGCGCACGCCAAGGTTTGTAAGCGGGGTGGTGTCGAAAGAATGTTCATCAAGAAGGTTTTCTATAACAGTCGGTTTGTCGTTGGAGAGAATGTGCCCTGTAAGCCCGCCGGGCCGCACTTTCCATTCGTGGTTCACCGGCGTTTTACGCCCCTCGAAACCCATGGAGACTTTTATCTGCATCATACCCCGCTCTTCCTCGTAAAGGGCCAGGCTTCCGGCGGACATGCCCGTAAGCCCCAAGGCCGCCTCCATCAGGAGCGTAAGGGTTTGTTCGGTATTGGCCGCGGAGGCCAGCATCACCCCGGCCGAATACAACACCTCCTGCTCGGCCAGGCTACGCATCATTTCCTCGTGGCGTTTCTTGTGCTCTTCCACCATTTTCCAGAGGAACCAGGCGCTGTGACCGTAAAGGACCTCCGCCGGTGATTTTTTATGCGAGACCAGGTAGTTTTTGACTTCATCGTTTCCGGTGGCGTCTATAAGCAGGTGGGGTTCTGAAGATTCCGCCAGCTCCTTGAAATCCTCATATACGCGGATGCCCCGTTCCTGCGCTTTTTTTATGGAGGGCCTTCCGGTGGCGCGGCAAGCCAAGCCAACCACCTTCACCTCAGGATAATCGGCCAGGATTTCCAGCAACGACTCGGCCCCGTCACCAGCGCCGATTATTCCCACCCGGATATAATGATTGTCGTCGTTACTCATTGACAAGCCGCCCTTCAGGGAAAACCGTTGACCTTCTGTCGCCCCCGAAAAAGTCGCGGCTTAGCTTATGGCAGACGCCGCAATCTTTCGTGGACTGATATGGCTCCGATTTATAAGAGGCGCCTATGCTTTCAAGATGAAGGCGAGGCTCGAAATCACGATGGGTATGGCAACTCTGGCAATACTCCGTTACCGCCTTTTCCGCATCCTCCCGTGGCAAATTGCCCGCCAAAGCTTTCTCTA